>NZ_JBALOS010000014.1:0-11283 GCF_036962765.1 Neobacillus drentensis | reverse complement strand
CTTACAGGTGGTGAAATTGGAAGCATCCACATAAATAACTTGATACCCTATTTATTATCGTTAAGCATCTATTTTGCAATAAATGTACTGCTTATTGGAATCTATTTTATTCTTGCTGAGGCAGAAAGCTTAGTCAATGTCTTTAAGGATATTATAAAAGAGACCATTGCCACTTATTTTAGTACACTTATGCTTTCATTAGTACTTGTCATTTTAATGAATAAGGAAGAAACATTGGGTCTTTCTCTTTTCACCTGTATTGCCTTTCTATTGTCTTTAGCATTTAAACAGCATTTTAACTTATTTAAAGAGATTTCTGAAAAGGCTAACAAAGATTTCCTGACTGGCCTTAACAACCACGGGTACTTCAAAGAAATCTTGGAAAAAGAAGTAACGGCCGCAAAGGAAAATGATCAGCCATTATGTGTGGTCATCCTCGACATTGATGATTTTAAAAAATACAACGATCTCTACGGTCATATTCAAGGGGACCATCTCCTTCAAGAATTTGGTGCCCTGTTGAAAACCAGTTCTGATGCGGCAAACTTTATCGTTGCCCGCTATGGCGGCGAAGAGTTTTCAATCATCATGCCCAATACTAACCGCAAGACCGCTTATTCGTTCATGAATGAATTGCGGAAGAAGGTAAATGACACCTACTATAAAGGGGTCGAAGGTCTCCCTTATGGCTGCTTGTCCTTTTCATCTGGGATTGCCGAATGTGAAAAAGAGACCTACAATATTTCTGAACTTCTCAACAAAGCGGACCAAGCCATGTATGCAGCCAAAAACCAAGGGAAAAATCTTGTTCAAATTTATAATGGGCTTTCAGAATACTCCGTACAACAATCTCTTTCCCTTGAAAAAGAGTTGGAGGAATCAGAGTTTCAGTTAAAAATCTTCCTCTCTAAGGATGTTTATACCTATCGCCATAGCAAACGTGTCTACCAATATGCGGTGGATTTCTCACGGGTGTTGAACTTAAGTGTCCATGAACGAAAAACGCTGATTCTCGGAGCACTTGTCCATGACATTGGAAAAATTGAAATCCCACGCGAGATATTAAATAAAAAAGGAAAGCTCGAGCCTCATGAATGGGAAATAATGAAAAAGCACGTAACCTTTGGTAAGGATATCATTTCAACGAATAAGAAATTAGAAGATCTGATTCCTCTCGTAGAACTCCACCACGAACGGTATGATGGAAACGGCTATCCATATGGGTTAGCCGGAAAATCGATCCCAAAACTAGCTCGAATTCTCTGTGTGATCGATTCCTTTGACGCAATGACAACAGAGCGGCCTTATCAAAAAACAAAAACCTTCCAAGAAGGCATAGCTGAATTGCGCCACTGCTCTGGAAAACAATTCGACCCTCAATTCATCGAACCGTTTATCGCCATGATCATGGAGTATGATAACACCGGGGAAGAATGGAAGAATGAGGTCGCCGCAACTACCGCATTTTAGGAAAATGACCTGAGCCAGGCTAAACGCCTGGCTTTTTTGCTTATTGTAGGGTGTGGAATGATGGGAAGTAGCTAATATGATCATAGGAAGTCCGCGCCTAATACAGTTTGGCGGAAGACACAAACCACAGACCTGGAAAATACCGATATCCAAGCCCAATCAACTCAAAAAAGGTAACTTAAAAGAGGGTTGGCGGAAAGGTGACGGGGGTTGTGGGCTGGAGACGTTCTCCGATAGACAAAACTCCCCTTACTAACCAGAAAAATGTCCTTCGGCTCCCTTCCGATGGACAAAACTCTCCTCGAAACCTAGTAAACTCTTTTTCGGCCGGTTCTTGAGCAGCGGGCACCGATCCACCGATCCACCCTAAATCTATGTTATGATGTAAAAAAATAAATAAAGGAGTGGACAGCGTGATTCAGTATGAATGCCTCCACCACGTTAGCCTTACGGTTACTGATTTAGAACAAGCCAAACACTTTTACAGCAACATCCTAGGTCTAAAAGAAATCGAACGCCCGAATTTTGATTTTCCTGGTGCCTGGTATGAAGTCGGAGGACAACAGCTCCATCTCATCGTCCTCCCTACATCACAGACCATTCGCCAAGACAAGCGCCTGAGCAGCCGCGAAGGTCATTATGCCCTCCGCGTGAAAGATTACCACGCTACCCTGAAATGGTTGAAAAGTAAGGATATCGAACTATTAGAAAAACCCAATGGCGCAAGCGGCTTTGCCCAAATCTTCTGTGCCGACCCCGATGGGAACCTAATCGAACTAAACGTCGACCAAAAAGACCTGTAACAAAGCGAAAAATCTCCTTTTTTAAAAAGGAACCCTGGTTAGCCGCTGAACTAGACCTTGTGCCCCTACCCTTTTTGTGAACAGCTGAAATAGATAGAGGAGAAGTGCCTAAAACACTTCTCCCCATATTTATTCAACAAAAATAATAATCCCCACTACCACCATCAACAAAGAAAGTAAATAAACCAAGTCTTTCGCTACTATTTTAGGTGTTTGATAATAAGATCTCTCCCTTGTACCCGTAAATCCACGCGCTTCCATTGCTATAGCAATTCGTTCTGATTTTCTTATTCCTTGAGTAAACAGTGGCAAAGAGTACCTCATAAAAGCTTTCCACCCATTTTTTTGCTTGTAACCTCTGACTTTATGAGCTATCTTCATTTGAGTGAGTTCCGATTGGAAGAGTGGGATAAAGCGGAACCCCGCTAATAGCCCGTACGCCCATTTTGGTGAAAGTTTACATTGATGAATTAAACTCATGATAAACAAAGTGATGTCGGTGGTGGATGTGAATAACAATCCATACGTGACAAACGCCAACATCCGTAATGCGATCGTTAAGCCATGATTCATGCTCTCCACCGTAATATGGAACCAGGCCCATTTCCAAACCGTCTCTTCTCCATCTCCAAAAGCGGCCATCATCCAAAATATCAGAATAAAAAAACCTACATACGGCAGAAGCCTTTTTAAAAGGTAGGAAATCCTCCATCCTCCTATAAGAGTTCCAATTAAAACAGCCAGGAACCAGATCCAAAAAGTCACCTTTGGATTGGAAATCGTCATTAAAAGAAACATCACGATCAAGTGAGATAACAGCTTACACGAAGGATTGAGGGTAGCCAGGAAAGAATCGTTAGCCTTCATACCAAAACCCCCTCCATACGTTCATGAAGCAACTGATAATGGAGCGGCGGAATTAACGCACTTTCACGGCACAGACTGGGATCAGAAAATAATCCATACGGGCTCCCCTGATAGGTCACTCTTCCCTTGTTGAAGAGAAGGACATGATCCGAAAAACGATCGACTAAATCCATATCGTGGGTTACCATGACAATCGTGGTGCCCTGTGCCTGCCTCTCCTTTAAGCGCTGAATCAGTTCATTTGCTGTTTTTTCATCTTGACCAAATGTGGGTTCATCCAGCAATAGTAATGCTTGATCAAACAACAACATCGTCGCAACACTTAACCTTCGTTTTTGTCCTAAACTTAGTGTAAACGGGTGCGCATCTTGATACGATTCCAATCCAAACTCCTCTAACAATTGCATGGTTTTGGTATGAATCAGCTCTTCAGGCCAATTACGCTGCCGGCCGCCAAAGGCAACTTCCTCAAATACCGTATTGGTAATGAATTGATGTTCTGGATTTTGAAAAACAAAGCCTGCTTTTTCATATAATTCCCGGTCAGGCCATTTCTTTAATTCCTTATCTTGAAAGAAAATTTTCCCTTTTTTATACGGCACCAACCGGATTAGACTTTTTAAAAAGGTACTTTTCCCGCTTCCATTTTCTCCAACGACGGAAATCCACTGACCCTGATGGATGTTTATAGTAATCTCGCGGGCGATCGTTTTTTTTCCATAGCCAATGTCAACCTGTTCAGTGCGGAGTATTACTCCTCCTTCATTGATTGGTTTCGTTTTAATCCTATTAGATAGTTTAATAGCTAGCGGGTGCGAAGGATTGCGCACAACCTCCGTCCACGTTTCTGGAAATATCTTAGGACGCCAAATCCCCGCTGCTTTCATTTCATTCGTAAATTTCTGAAGGATCTCTTTCGGTCCCCCATCCCCAATAATACATCCATGCTTATTAAGGATAATGACTCGATCCATCCATTCGATGCAGCCGTCTAGTACATGTTCGACCACTACCATCGTCTGGTTCGTCGTTTTGGCTAAATGATTCAATAAACCAAAGATCTCCTTCCTGCCAGCAGGGTCGAGTTGGGCTGTTGGTTCATCAAAGAATAGCACTTCTGGTTCTAATGCCAGTAAACACGCTAACGCCAATCGTTGTTTCATCCCACCGGACAGAGTTTCAATCGGGGTTTTTTTATCAACATTTAGCCCAACTTTATCCATCAAATCCGCAATCATAGGGTCCATCTCATGTCGCGGAATCGATCGGTTTTCGAGACTAAATGCAATTTCTTCATCGACATGAAGCATGCAAAATTGAGAATCAGGATCTTGAAACATAACTCCGGCATCTTTCCTGGAGAATACTTCACCACTTACCTCTGCCTCCAAATGCTCAGGGATAATACCTGCAAGAGCGGAAATCAAAGTAGATTTCCCACTCCCGCTAGGTCCTAGTATTAATACCTTCTCCCCTTTATTGATTGACAAAGTAATACTACTGAGTATGTTTTCAGAGCGATTATAAAAGCGAACCGAAAGATCCTTACATCCCAGAAACATTTCCATTTACGTTTTCCCTTTTCCTTTTTTCCTTCATCATTTCATATTGTTCTAAAACACCTGTTTTTGCGAGTGCGTCCACAACTACCTTCGCTAACCAACCACCGAGAATCATTCCGCTTATGACATGAATTCCTAATGTAACAAAAAATACTTCCTTCGTGTAATAACCAAAACCGTTGGCGATTAAGTTATAGATCATGCTTCCAAGCGCGGCAAAAGCCCCAGATAGCATTAAGGTAAATAAATTGTAGCGTTTATATCCGAATATTGCGAAGGCGATTTCTGAACCAATCCCTTGAAAGACACCTATTAAAAGGGCCGACAGACCAAAATGACTTCCGGTTAACAACTCTACTGCGGCCGCTGCAACCTCTGCAATAAGCGCAGCTCCCGGTTTTCGGATAATATACGCGACAATCGGACTAGCAATCACCCAAATGCCAAACATAAAACCTGCACCTACCGGCCCGACTAGAGCCGAAATCGGAATCCACAGCGTTGACCAGCCTAAATAGATCACTCCGCATGCCACCGATAAAATCACAGCAAGAACGACTTCTTTCATCTTCCATGTCATCATCGCACTGCCTCCATTTTCACAGGCCATTCTTCGAGTTTATAGGCCATATCCCAAAACATATATTCAAGCTGACAGCTGATGATGAAATGCTCCTTCATCTTTTCCTTTTCCCGCTCTGGTGCGGTCTTGGCCCATTCATCAATCCGGGCACAAAATTTCGGGGTAATCGAATCGGCCCGATTTCCATAAAAATGAATCCACTCATAAAAGGGATGAGACGGATCGGGATTCACTTCCGTTAATAACCTTTTCCCAATTTCCCAATACGTCCACGGACACGGTAATAACACCGCTATAATTTCTCCCAATGTTCCTTCATGCGCAACGGTAAGCATATGACGCGTGTAATGAAGGGCAGAGGGCGATAACGGATATCCCTGTAATCCCTCAAAGGGAACACCAGCTACTTCACAAAAATTATGATGAGGATGGGTTTCACTGTTTAAAATAAAAGAAATCTGCTTATTAAACATCGCCATATCTTCGCGATTCTCACACTTAGAAACTGCGATGCCATAGATACGAGTAAAGGAATTTAAATATTCAAAGTCCTGTTTAACATAATGAATCAATTGTTCCTTTTTTAGCTCCCCATTCGCGATACCTCGGACAAACGGATGCTCAAAAATGGCCTCAAAAATCGGATCTGCTTCTTTTCTTAGTTCTGCTGAAAAACTCATATCTTTCTCCCCCTTATTGGTTTTATGGGAAGACACTAAAAGGAGCGACTGAATTTTCAAACACGAAAAAACCGCCCCAAAAATGGAGCGGCAGAATAATAGTATCTATCCATACACAGACTCCACTTTCCTACGCTAGTATGAACTAGATCAGGTTCAAAGGGTCCAAGATACTTCTTGTCTCAGCCTCAAATGGCTCCCCTAGTGGTCTTCCTATAAATTTAATCTTCACTCTACACCCGCTGGATAATGATGTCAATCAATTTACACCTTGGCTGTAAAAATAAACCGAACGAACTATAAGTACAGGAATAAAGACTCATTGGGCTCGTGCAGCTATACTTGCTTCGAAAGCGCCTCCTGTTCTAATCTACAAATCAACTTGTAGTATCCCAATAAGATTAAGAGGAGAAAAGGATTAATCATGACCGAATGATACAGCCTCCACCAACCGTAATGGAAATATCCCCAAGGCTCTGGTAACAACGTCAAAACCTCATAAATCACGATTACAACGTTCCAAGCTAAAAAAAATAAAATTTGTTTCGTGAATGAACTTTTTAAAGGATACACATTTAAAAAAATGACATTAACAGGCGGGACTAAACATAAATACACCGGCAGCGACTCCCAATCAACACCCTTGTTAAAGTACCAGTACCCCTGGTATTTCAAACTGACAAATAAATCAAACACCAATTGAAACATACTCGAAAACAACCAAACCTGCAGCATTTCACTCTTCGATAGTCGTTTTCTTACCTTTAATAAAATTCCGTTAATAATGATGACAGCTACAATAATCCCAACCATGTAATTGACTCCCTCAGGTATGAATAAATATAAAATTTACATTTATTGTAAAAAGTATACCTGCACAACTTAAAATATGGAAATTAATTTCCAAATAAAATCCAGCAAATGTTTCGGAAAATATGTTGTAAGTGTCCGAAAATAGGAAGACTCCTTTAAAAAGGAACCCATCTTAGGCCGCTGAACTGGCCTGTGCCGAAACGTAAAAAAGGAGAAGTGCGCTATTACTTCTCCGATCCCATTAAAAACTTAAACACAGCAATTTCTTCCAGATATTACACATAGGATGCGTGACATTTGACCTATATTTGGACAGGAGCCTGCTTTTTTCCTCTACTCTTGTCCGAATGTGCCCCTCATTCAGACAGAATCTTGCTTTTTTATCCATCATCCATCAGAAAGGGACCGTAATTTGAGATGTGTTAGTAATGAACAACCAAAAAATATCCTCCATTACCATTTAAAAACTAAAAGGAGTTTTACAGCCTACCCCCAGAATCTTTAATTGATTATCTAAGTTTTTAGGTGGTAGTCAATTTTTGTCGAATAATCTATTCGCCATATGAGGTAACATTTAGCATCGCTTCCGTTCAACGTTTCAGTCAATTTTTTTAAGATAATATGAATCTATTAAAATAGAACGATACTACCCTATAGGAGGAGTCTAAGTGAATCGAGTTTTTAGATGGATTGTAAGATCATTGTTTTCCCCCGTCACTGGAAGTTCAGGCGCAGTGGCAAGTACACTTGGTTTTTTTCTGGGATTTTTACCGTTAGATAGTGTAAGACTTCCATTGTTGCTTGTTCTTTCACTTTTGTTGCGTTTGAATATCATCGCCTTATTCCTTGGAACCTTGATTCCGATTTTTATTCCAAAGATGAATCATTTACCCGTCCTGGATTTAAGTCGTTTAGAAGATTTCTGGTTCATTTCGACCCTAAAATCTAAAATACATCTTTCACAAACCACGGCATCAGCGGCCCTAGGAGGATTCATTGGTCTTGTCTGCTATTTTTTCTTCCACTGGTTTTACAATTTAGGGCTGAAAAAGAGGGAAGGAAATCAAGAACATGTTTTTCTTGATACCGCCAAAAGACGCTGGTCCATTATAAAACGAATGAGTGTAGGCTTTACTGTATTCATTATTTTAGTATCAACAATTTTTATTGAAAGCCTTAATACGAACCCAGAATTTCCTGAGCTACAATTGAAAAATAGCGAAGCAAAGAGCGGAATCGAGCCGATTAATAAAACCTTCAGCGAAGAACAGCTCGCTGCGCAGGTGCAAAAAACGAATTCTTCCCCTCTTATTCCAAAAAATATCGGGCAATTGAACAAAAAACAAGAAGTTTATGGTTTTTACGTCAATTGGGACAAAAACAGCCACACTTCTTTTAAAAAGAATATCGATTCTATTACAACATTAGTACCGGAGTGGCTGCAGCTTACACATGGTCTTACCTTAAAAACCAGCACGGACAAGTCTATTATTGCTGAGGCCAAAGCCCATAATATAAAGATTCTCCCATTAGTGAATAACTTTAATAATAATAAATGGGATGGCGAAGTTCTTCACCGCTTATTTATTACTCCCGGTGCTGAAGATCTTTTTATTAAAAAGCTCTTGGAATATGTAAGAACCAATGACTTTGACGGAATCAATATAGACTTTGAAGAAATCAATCCAAATGACAAAGACCATTTCACTGATTTTATGGATAAAGTGTATGAAGCATTTCATCCACATGGTCTCATGGTCACAATGGATGTTCCACCGAAGAATAATAGTTTTAACTATCCTGCTCTAGCAACTAACGTTGATCGGATGTTTGTCATGCTATATGACCAGCACCACTCGATTAGTAAACCTGGACCTGTGGCTCCATCTGATTGGGTAAAAGAAAACTTAAACCAGCTCAATATTCCTTCTGAAAAATTGATTGTGAGTTTAGGAAGCTACGGTTATGACTGGGAAGAAAACTCCAGCCAGCCCGGTAAAACCATGACGTTCGGAGATATCATGGATTTAGGAATTGGAACCAACCTCCAAATTCATTGGAATAAACAAATAGGTAATCCTTATTTACGGTACAAAAGAAACGGAAAAAACCATACGGTTTGGTTTTTAGATGCGGCTACATTTTATAATCAAATGAAGATAGCGATTGATCACGGCTCAAAAGGTATAGCGGTTTGGCGTCTCGGTTCTGAAGATCCTTCGATCTGGAATTACCTGAATAAACCAAAGGAAATAAACGATCCATCCCATGCCCTAAAAACCTTGGTAAGTCCTAATCCTGTTCACTATACAGGTGCTGGCGAGATTTTAAAAATGGCTTCTCAATCACAAAAAGGTAAAAGAACGATTCAATTGGATGCATACGGTATGATTCAAACCGAAACCTATCTTAAATTACCAAAGCCTGTTGAGGTTGTACGGTATGGCAAGCCTAAAACGAAGGAAGTCGTCCTTTCTTTTGATGACGGTCCGGATCGAGCTTATACACCACAAATATTGGACATTTTGGACAAGAATCATGTAAAAGGGACCTTTTTTATCCTTGGAGAGAACGCGATGCAGCATCCAGACCTGGTTAAAAGGATGTATAAAGAAGGCCATGAAATTGGCAACCATACCTTTACCCATCCTAATATAGCATCCATCACACCATTTCAAACGAGAATGGAGCTAAATGCAAATCAGCGTTTATATCAAGAAATTACAGGTCATTCGATGACCCTTTTCCGTCCGCCGTATGTGGCCGATGCGGAACCGAGCACAAGGAACGAACTGGAGCCTATATGGCTAGCACAGGAGATGGGTTATACGACGGTCGCTGAATTAATTGACTCAAATGATTGGCAAGGACTTTCTAGTAATGAAATTGTCAAGCGGGTATTGAATCAGCTGCAAGAAGGAAATATTATTTTGCTGCACGATGCTGGCGGTGACCGCTCTAACACGGTTAAAGCCCTACCAATTATCATTAAAGAACTCAAACAGCGCGGTTACACATTTACCACCATTGGTGATCTGATTGGAAAAAGTGAAAGCCAAATTATGCCTTCTGCTAGTCAGGACAACCCTTATTTGGTCTATGACAAGGCCGTATTTAAGGTCATCCAAGGCTGGCACTTAGGTTTAAGCTTTCTGTTCTACTCAGCGATCGTGATAGGAATTTTGCGCCTGGCTGTCTTCGTTTTCCTATCGAGGAGGCAGGTAAAAAGGTATAAAGAAACCGAGATTGATCCTTCCTTTACACCTTTTGTCAGTGTCGTGATTGCTGCCTATAACGAAGAAAAAGTCATTTGCAAAACAGTAGATTCTATTTTATCGAGCGATTACCCAGCTTTTGAAATACTGATTATTGATGACGGTTCAAAGGATGATACAGCTGTAGTCGTTCAAGAAACGTATGCAAACCATCCACTCGTCAGATTAATCAAAAAACCCAATGGAGGAAAGTCTTCCGCGGTGAATCTTGGTTTTAAAGAAGCAAACGGGGAAATCGTCGTTGCTCTTGACGCTGATACCCTCATCGCTGAAAATGCGATTTTATTGCTGGTTAACCATTTTAAAAATGAGAATGTTGCTGCGGTTTCAGGTAATGTAAAGGTCGGCAATAAGGGGAACCTCCTTACGAACTGGCAGCATATCGAATATGTGACAGGCTTTAACCTAGAGAGAAGGGCCTTTGCAGCCCTCAATTGCATTACCGTTGTACCAGGTGCAATCGGAGCCTGGAGAAAGACAGATGTAGAGGAAGCAGGATATTTTCAAGAGGATACACTGGCAGAGGATACCGATATCACGCTAACTCTTTTACGCCAGGGAAAAACGATTGAATTTGAAGAAAAGGCTTATGCCTATACAGAAGTGCCAGAAGATATTAAAAGTCTGGCAAAACAGCGTTACCGGTGGGTTTATGGTACTTTACAATGCTTATGGAAACATCGTGAGGCTTTATTCAATAAAAAACATAACTCTTTAGGATATATCGCCCTTCCTAATATGTGGCTTTTCCAATATATTTACCAAACCATTTCGCCGATTGCAGATCTATTGTTCATTATCGCCCTTTTTAACCCGCATCCTGAAAAAGCGGCGATTGGATTTATTCTTTTTTACTTGCTGGATTTCTGTACTTCTCTATACGCGTTTCGATTGGAGAAAGAAAGTCCAAAACCACTTGGTTCATTGTTTTTACAACGAATCTTGTATAAACAACTGATGACTTATGTGGTGGTAAAATCGATCTTCTCGGCAATCAAGGGAGTAACCGTTGGTTGGGGTAAACTAAAACGCAAAGGGAATGTAACGCAGGAAACCTCTATTGTGAAGGTGAATGAAAATATGTAATGTAGGTCTTTCCCATATGGGGAAGACCCTTTTTTATACAGAAAAAAAGGGGTGAAATGGGTAGCTAGTAAGTATATTTAGAGACGCACTTTCGATGAAGGACAAAATCTATTAAGCTATCTGTTGAACTGTCCTTCATAACAC
>NZ_JBALOS010000013.1:0-17487 GCF_036962765.1 Neobacillus drentensis | reverse complement strand
AACGATGACATCCAACGACACTATTTAATATTATTTGAATGATAATAGTGAAAACAGTCGAACGATTTTTTTTGCTTGTTCATCAATTTGACAAACTTTTATGTCTATTAAACTTATAATTATCTGAACAATTAAAAAATAGGGAGTGTGATTTATGGAAAAGACACATGCTAGTTTCATAGAACCTGCCAGTGAAGTTAATCTTCATTCATCCAAATGGGCTTTGCAGAGTGGATTGAAAAAAATTCAACTAATGCTGGAGTCCTTTTTCATAAAAAAGGGGTTCTTGTTATTATTGGTTGGTTTTTTGCTAGGACGGGCCCTGATTTTGGCGAAGCTGACTCCTTTTTGCCTTCCTTATTTTGCCTCTGTTTATTTAATTAAGCGTGATCGGGCACCGCTTGCCTTGATCGGACTTGTAATCGGAGCAGTGACCATTTCACTAACAAACGCTGCCTTTACTTTTATCGTGACCCTTTGTTTTATCGTTATTTTCCGAATAAGCAAGAAATGGGTAAAAAACGAGTTGAAAGCTTTACCTTTTTTTGTCGGGATTATACTTGGACTGGGGAAACTAGCTGAAGCGTTTATCCTTTCGACACAATTAACGCTATATGATTTCATGATGGTCGGGGTCCAAACAAGTCTTGCGTTTATATTAACGCTGATATTTTTACAAAGTATCCCATTGTTGACCTTTAACAAACGGAGACAATTGTTAAAAACTGAAGAAATCGTCTGCTTAATTATTATGCTCGCTTCGATCATGACGGGGACAATCGGCTGGAAGGTATATGACTTGTCGGTTGAGCATATCTTGTCGAGATACCTAGTACTAGTGTTCTCTTTTATTGCGGGAGCAACGGTCGGTTCCACCGTTGGGGTGGTCACAGGGTTAATCTTTAGTCTTGCGAGTGTTTCTAGCTTTTACCATATGAGTCTACTTGCTTTTTCAGGTGTTCTGGGCGGTCTAATGAAGGAAGGGAAGAAGATTGGTGTATCGATTGGCCTATTTATTGCGACACTCCTCATCGGCATGTATGGGGAAGGCGGCGATGGCACCATCCTGCTAACGGTTTTGGAGACCGCAGCCGCTGTCTTCTTATTCCTGCTCACACCGCAGGTATTAACTTCACGATTAGCAAAATATATTCCTGGTACGCCCGAATACACAGCGGAACAGCAAAAATATATGCGGAAAATGCGCGATGTCACCGCGCAGCGGGTTTCGCAATTCTCGAATGTCTTCCATGCCTTGTCCAAAAGCTTTTCACAAATGGAAGTCCAGCCAAAGGAGGACGAAAGTGAACGGGAAATGGATTACTTTATGAGCAACGTCACCGAAAAAACCTGCCAAACCTGCTTTAAGAAGGAACAATGCTGGGCGAGTAATTTTAATACAACCTATGCCTATATGGAAGAAATTATTCACGAAATGGACCAAAATAATGGGAATGTTTCTTCTAAACTAACACGAGAATGGGAGAAGATTTGCACCCGTTCCAAAAAAGTATATGAATCGATTGGACAGGAATTAACCTTTTTCCAAGCCAATCAAAAACTAAAAAGGCAGGTTCAAGAAAGCCGCAGGCTGGTGGCCGACCAATTATTAGGCGTGTCCGAAGTTATGGAGAATTTTGCGAAAGAGATTCAACGAGAAAGAGAAAATC
Organism: Neobacillus drentensis; assembly: GCF_036962765.1. GTDB lineage: Bacteria > Bacillota > Bacilli > Bacillales > Cytobacillaceae > Neobacillus > Neobacillus drentensis_C. The sequence goes on along the minus strand of NZ_JBALOS010000013.1, from coordinate 15,817 downwards.
ACCATAAACAAGAAGAGCAAATTATGGAGGCGATGCAATCATTCGGAATCCATATTGAACAGGTAGAAATTTATAGCCTTGAACAAGGAAATGTCGATATTGAAATGTCTCTACCATTTTGCAATGGTCACGGGGAATGTGAAAAGCTGATTGCGCCGATGTTGTCAGACATTCTCGGGGAGACCATCGTGGTCAAAATGGAAGAATGTGCAACCATCCCGAATGATTTTTGCCATGTGACGTTTAGGTCGTCCAAGGCGTATACGGTCCAAACAGGTGTGGCCCATGCCGCTAAGGATGGCGGTCTTGTTTCGGGCGATAGCTATTCGACGATTGAACTGGGGTTTGGAAAATATGCGATTGCCATCAGTGATGGGATGGGAAATGGCGAAAGAGCGCATTACGAGAGTAAAGAAACATTGCTTCTTTTGCAAAAAATCCTCCAATCCGGAATTGAGGAAAAGGTGGCAATTAAATCGGTTAATTCGATCCTTTCACTTCGAACGACAGATGAAATCTTTTCTACATTAGACTTAGCGATGATTGATCTGCAAAATGCATCAGCAAAGTTTCTTAAAATTGGTTCGACACCTAGCTTTATTAAACGAGGAAATAAAATTATTAAAATCCAGGCCAGCAATTTGCCGATTGGGATGATTCAAGAATTTGAAGTAGATGTGGTAAGTGAACAATTAAAAGCCGGCGATTTACTCATCATGATGAGTGATGGGGTATTTGAAGGACCTTTGCATGTCGAGAACTATGATTTATGGATGAAGCGAAAATTACAAGGATTAGAGACAGATGACCCACAAGAAGTAGCTGATTTAATCCTTGAGGAAGTAATTCGATCGAGATCGGAGGTCATCCATGATGATATGACGGTGACTGTTGCAAAAATAAAACATAATACCCCGAAATGGGCATCGATTCCAGTTCAAAAATTAAAGCGGCAAGCCTAAACGAGTTATTTTATACAGTCACCTATTAAAATATGTATAAATCACCTTCTTCCCGTCGAAAATGGTACCAATACAAGTAGTGGAGGGAGAAGGTTATGTATACAGGGAAAATTCGCCAAATCTTACTGATTACTGATGGATGTTCCAATCATGGGGACGATCCGATTGCCATGGCTGCACTCGCACACGAACAAGGAATTACTGTTAATGTCATCGGGGTAATGGAACAGGATACAATTGATGAAAAAGGGATGACTGAAATTGAAGGGATTGCGATGTCAGGCGGAGGAGTCAGTCAGATTGTCTATGCTCAGCAACTATCGCAAACCGTACAAATGGTTACACGGAAGGCCATGAATCAAACGATTCAAGGAGTGGTAAACCGAGAATTGCAGCAAATCTTAGGACGATCTCAAACAATGGAAGATCTCCCGCCGGAAAAACGCGGGGAAGTGATGGAGGTTGTGGATGAATTAGGAGAAACTGTCGAATTAGAGGTGTTGATTCTTGTCGATACAAGTGCAAGTATGAAACATAAACTGCCGACGGTGAAAGAAGCGCTGCTTGACCTATCTCTAAGCTTAAACGCCCGTACAGGTGATAATCAATTTTCAGTTTATGTATTTCCCGGGAAAAAGAAAGATGTCGAAAAATTGCTGGATTGGACGCCGAAACTGCAAACATTAACAAGTGTGTTTTCCCAATTATCGACCGGAGGAATTACCCCTACAGGACCAGCGTTACGGACAGCTTTAGCCTCATTTGATCAAAAACAATCCTTAAGGAGCCTTATTTCACGTGATGATGAATCATACTTTGAAGAATCAATGTAAGGTTAGCCCAGGAACCGTCATTTCAGGGAAGTGGCATTTCAACAAGTACACAATCATTAAGGAACTTGGATTTGGAGCAAACGGAGTGGTCTACCTTGCCAATCATAATAACACCCAGGTAGCGTTAAAAATGAGTGATAATGGGATGTCGGTTACTTCTGAAGTAAATGTTCTAAAATCCTTAGCAAAGGTCCAGGGAACCCCAACCCTTGGGCCTTGTTTGCTTGATGTCGATGATTGGCAGAGTAATCAAGGACTTATTTCCTTCTATGTTATGGAATACATACAAGGCCCTGACTTTTTATCTTTTTTACAACAAAAGGGAAGATCCTGGACAAGTGTGTTATTTTTGCAGCTGTTAAATGATTTAGACAAGCTTCATGAAAATGGCTGGGTCTTTGGTGACCTAAAGCCAGAAAATTTAATTGTCACCGGCCCCCCGCCTAAAATAAGGTGTATTGATGTTGGCGGCACCACGATTCAGGGGAGAGCGATCAAGGAATTCACTGAGTTTTATGACCGCGGTTATTGGGGGCTGGGTTCGAGGAAGGCTGAACCCTCGTATGACTTGTTTGCGGTGGCAATGATTATGATCAATACCGCCTATCCAAAACGATTGACGAAAACAACGGGGGGGATCTCGCAATTAAGGGAAGCTATTCGTCAGAAGCCAGAGTTATTGGCATGGGAAAAGGTGATTGTAAAAGCACTTCAAGGCCATTATAGCAGCGCAAAACAAATGAGGGCTGACCTTTTAAATCTCATGATTGATAAAAAAATTCCTGACCCGCTTTCTGCAAAGACTGCTGGAACGAGCAAACCGGCACAACAACAAAAACAAAAACAACACCCTCCAACAAGTTCAGTGGCAACTCGGCCGATAACAAGACAGCACTATCGTAAAAAGAAGAAAAAAAGTGGCTGGATGGAATTTTGGTTAATCGCAATCATATTAGGTCTTTTATATGCATGGTACACATTTAATAAATTACTATAAATGTTTGAAACTATTTCCTAAGTCATCCGTATATGATGTATACGTCTAAATTTGCGTAAATGAATAGGAAAAATTTCTAGGCATTTTGCAATACCAAATGCTTTGATACTTTATTCTTAAAAGTGGTAGACTAAGGTTATTCATGCGGTAATTAAGTTTTAAACTTTGGTTTAAGGAAGAGAGCAATATTATGTTAGAAACTAAAGTCAAGGCCTTCCTCCATCACCAGGAATTTCAGTTAACCTCGAAAAAAATGGTTATTGGTGTTTCAGGAGGGCCAGATTCACTGGCACTGCTCCACTATCTGCTCACGGAAAAAGAGAAGGAAGGTATTTCCCTTGTTGTGGCGCATGTAGACCATATGTTTCGGGGGCAGGAGTCTTATGAGGATGCGCTTTTTGTTCGAAATTTTTGTGAACAGCATAGCATTCCGTTTGAAATGACGAGGGTTAATGTCCCGGAAATAATGGAGAGAACAGGTAAAAGTTCGCAAATCGCGGCACGAGACGTCAGGTATGAGTTTTTTTCAGAAATCATGGAAAAGTATCAGTATCCATTTTTAGCGCTGGCACATCATGGCGATGACCAAATGGAAACGATGCTGATGAGAGTAACGAGAGGTAGTACAGGTCTTGCCCGTGCAGGTATACCGTTTAGCCGCCCGTTTCATAAGGGCACGATTTTCCGTCCGTTTTTAGGGGTAGAGAGGACTGACATTGAAGACTACTGTCACAAGCATAACCTTAGCCCGAGAATAGATCCTAGTAACGAAAAAGGAATCTATAGCAGAAATCGGTTTCGTAAAGAAGTCATTCCTTTTTTGAAAAATGAAAACCCGCTTGTCCATGAACATTTTCAACGGTTTAGTGAAGAATTAACAAGCGATGAAACCTTTCTTCAGGAATTAACTATTCAGCAAATGAATACAGTATTCACAAAAAAGGAAGAGTCCAAAATTACCATTGACATTAACCGATTTCTTGAAGTGCCTTTACCTTTACAAAGGAGAGGGATTAAACTAATATTAAACTATCTTTACAAAGAAAAACCTGCTTCTTTATCTGCTGTACATATTGATCAAGTATTTTTCTTAATTCAACATCCTCAGCCATCAGGTCATCTCGATTTCCCTAATGGTTTAAAAGTTATCCGTTCCTATTATTCCCTTTCATTCCAATTTCAATCGATTGAGGCGTCGTCCTATCAATTTGAAATGACAGAGCCTGGTGTGATTAACTTGCCGAATGGCGGGAAAATTAGTAGCAGATATATAATGGGGGAAATTCCAGTGGCAGATGGTAATTCTGCATTGTTTAGTATAAACAAGATAAAGTGGCCAATTATTATTCGCTCTAGAAAAATAGGCGACCGCATGACAATAAAGGGGATGCAAGGTTCAAAAAAATTAAAGGCGATATTCATTGATCAAAAAGTACCAGTTGAAGAACGAAATATGTGGCCCGTACTAACTGACACAAAAGAAGGTATTATTTGGCTGCCAGGTTTAAAAAAATCTTCAATTGAAGGCATAGATTACACAGCTCAACAATATATACTATTCACATATCAAAAGTAAGGATCTTCTAGGGGGCACATTTAGATGAAACAGGACATTAAACAGGTATTAGTATCAGAAGAGGAAATTCAAACTATGATCAGAGAATTAGCTGCACAGTTAACGGAAGAATACCAAGATAAATTTCCGCTTGCAATTGGTGTTTTAAAAGGTGCTATGCCGTTTATGGCTGATTTATTAAAACGTATGGATTGCTATCTTGAAATGGATTTTATGGATGTATCCAGCTACGGATCCGGACTTGTTTCTTCTGGGGAAGTAAAAATTATTAAGGATTTAGATACATCTGTTGAAGGAAGAGACATTCTCATTATCGAAGATATAATCGATAGTGGTCTAACACTTAGCTATTTGGTTGACTTATTCAAGTATAGGAAAGCAAAATCCATCAAAATTGTGACACTGCTCGATAAACCAACTGGGAGAAAAAGTGCCATTAAAGCGGATTATGTTGGCTTTATAGTGCCAGATGAATTTGTTGTCGGTTATGGCTTGGATTATATTGAAAAATATCGAAACCTTCCATACATTGGCGTCCTAAAACCGGAAGTATACAGCGATAATCTCTAAGGATAAAGTTTTAAGTTAGATAGCAAATGAGTGTAATTTCTTGAATTTGTAAGATTTTCTATGATACCATTTAATATAGTTTGTCCATCGTGGGAGGAGGTAAGAGATGAATCGGATCTTCCGTAATACCATCTTTTATTTATTGATATTTTTAGTCATTATTGGCGTGGTGAGTTTCTTCAATGGAAGCAATGAACCGACAGATCATATTTCATATGATAAGTTTGTTACCCAATTAGAAAATGGCAAAGTAAATTCGTTCTCCATGCAGCCTGAACGAGGGGTTTATGAAGTTCGTGGTGAGTTGGAAACGAAGAAAAAATTCATAACGTATATTCCAAACAGTGAAGAAATTATTAACAAAATTAATAAAGCTGATTCAAAGGTAGAAGTAATGCCTGCAAAGGAAACAAGCGGCTGGGTGACATTCTTTACATCGATTATTCCGTTTGTGATTATCTTTATTTTATTCTTCTTCTTATTAAACCAAGCACAAGGCGGCGGCAGCCGTGTTATGAACTTTGGTAAATCCAAGGCAAAGCTTTATAACGATGATAAGAAAAAAGTCCGCTTTAGAGATGTAGCCGGTGCGGATGAAGAAAAAGCAGAATTAGTGGAAGTCGTTGAATTTTTAAAAGATCCACGGAAATTTGCTGAACTGGGTGCCCGGATTCCTAAAGGGGTCCTGCTTGTGGGTCCTCCAGGTACTGGTAAAACATTGCTAGCTCGTGCAACTGCAGGTGAAGCAGGCGTTCCATTCTTCTCGATTAGTGGTTCTGATTTCGTTGAAATGTTTGTCGGGGTTGGGGCTTCCCGTGTGCGTGATCTATTCGAAAACGCTAAGAAAAATGCACCATGTATAATCTTTATTGATGAAATTGATGCAGTTGGACGTCAGCGTGGCGCTGGGTTAGGCGGCGGACATGATGAACGTGAGCAAACATTGAACCAATTGCTTGTTGAAATGGATGGATTTGGGGCAAATGAAGGAATTATCATTATTGCTGCTACAAACCGTGCAGATATATTAGATCCTGCGTTATTACGTCCCGGTCGTTTTGACCGACAAATTACTGTAGATCGTCCGGACGTTATTGGACGTGAAGCTGTCCTAAAAGTTCATGCGCGTAATAAACCATTAGACGAATCTGTAAACTTGAAAAACATTGCGATGCGTACACCTGGTTTCTCGGGTGCTGATTTAGAAAACTTATTGAATGAGGCGGCTTTAGTAGCAGCCCGCAGCAGTAAGAAGAAAATCGATATGGAAGACATTGATGAAGCAACAGACCGCGTCATTGCCGGTCCAGCTAAAAAGAGCCGCGTTATTTCCGAAAAAGAACGAAATATTGTTGCTTTCCATGAGGGTGGACATACGGTCATCGGGTTAGTACTTGATGAAGCAGATATGGTCCATAAGGTTACAATCGTACCGCGCGGTCAAGCAGGTGGATATGCTGTTATGCTTCCGAGGGAAGACCGTTACTTTATGACGAAGCCAGAATTGCTTGATAAAATTGTTGGCTTATTAGGCGGGCGTGTCGCCGAAGAGATTGTGTTTGGGGAAGTAAGTACTGGAGCCCACAACGATTTCCAACGTGCTACAGGAATTGCTCGTAAGATGGTTACCGAATATGGTATGAGTGATAAGCTCGGACCGCTTCAGTTTGGTCAAGGTTCAGGTGGTCAGGTATTCTTAGGTCGTGACATTCATAATGAACAGAATTATTCCGATGCGATTGCCTATGAAATCGACTTGGAAGTTCAACGAATTATTAAAGAATGTTATGAAAGAGCCAGAGTCATTCTAACTGAAAATCGTGATAAGCTTGATCTCATTGCGAAAACATTACTTGAAGTGGAAACACTTGTGGCTGAACAGATTAAATACTTGGTTGACCATGGCCGTATGCCAGAACCTAATCAAGCTTTAGAAGCTGTAAAAATCGGCCCGAAAAAAACAGATGATGTGAAGGTCAACATCAATAAGAAAAAGGAAGAGCTTGAGTCTCAACCCTCTTCTGACGAATTAGATAATCAATAAATGGTTAAGAGCGCTTCATTGAAGCGCTCTTTTTTTTTCAGGATTAACCTGATATATGGTATTATGTTTTCAGTATAGAAGAGAATAATCTGAAAAGTGAGTGATAGATTTGATTTTCGTATTTGATGTAGGAAATACCAATATAGTGCTAGGTGTGTATGATGGGGATGAGCTTAAATATCACTGGCGTGTGGAGACCAATAGAAACCGTACAGAAGATGAGTTTGGAATGAACATTAAAGCATTGTTCGATCATGCAGGCCTCTCTTTTTCCGATATTGACGGTATCATTATCTCTTCGGTGGTTCCACCAATCATGTTTGCACTAGAAAGAATGTGCCAAAAGTATTTTCACATTAAACCGTTTGTTGTTGGCCCAGGAATCAAAACAGGTTTGAACATAAAATATGAAAACCCGAGAGAAGTGGGTGCTGACCGAATCGTTAATGCCGTAGCTGCGATTCATGAATATGGAAGTCCGCTGATTATTGTCGATTTTGGTACAGCCACAACGTATTGTTATGTGAATGAGGAACGTCAATATATGGGTGGTGCGATTGCCCCAGGTGTGGGCATTTCAACAGAGGCGCTTTATTCGCGAGCGTCCAAACTGCCGAGAATAGAAATTGCCCGTCCAGAAGGTGTAATTGGCAAAAATACGGTGGCAGCCATGCAGGCAGGTATTGTCTACGGGTATGTAGGACAAGTCGAGGGGATTGTAAAGCGGATGATGGAGCAAGGCGAGAAAAAGCCTACCGTCATTGCGACCGGTGGTTTAGCCAATTTAATTGCCCAAGAATCAACCATTATTGATGTTGTCGACCCATTTTTAACTTTAAAAGGATTACAGCTTATCTATAAAAGGAACATAGGGCAACCTAAGGAATAACAGCAAGAAAGGGGTTTAACAATGAATGATTATCTTGTAAAGGCACTTGCTTATGATGGAAATATTCGCGCCTTTGCCGTTCGCACGACAGATACCGTGACGGAGGCACAAAGGCGTCATCAAACCTGGAGAACGGCATCCGCTGCACTTGGCCGCACATTGACCGCAGGCGTGATGATGGGTGCGATGCTAAAGGGTGAGGATAAATTAACGATTAAAATTAATGGCGGCGGCCCACTAGGACCAATTGTTGTAGATAGTAATGCAAAAGGGGAAGTCCGTGGTTACGTAACAAACCCAGAGGTGGATTTTGAATCAAATGAACATGGCAAGCTGGACGTCAGTCGTGCCGTTGGGACAGACGGTATGTTAGCTGTCGTCAAGGATATCGGATTACGTGACTTTTTTTCTGGTCAAGTTCCACTTGTATCTGGAGAATTAGGTGAGGACTTCACGTATTACTTTGCTACCTCTGAGCAGGTACCGTCTTCCGTTGGGGTAGGTGTTTTAGTGAACCCGGATGATACGATTTTGGCAGCAGGCGGCTTTATTTTTCAATTAATGCCTGGCACACCGGATCCCATTATTTCAAAACTAGAGGAGCGCCTAAAAACGATTGAGCCTATCTCGAAATTAATTGAGCGAGGATTAACACCGGAGCAAATTCTAGAAGAACTTTTTGGAAAAGAACAAGTAAAGGTTCTAGAAACGATGCCGGTGGGCTTTGTGTGTAATTGCTCCAAAGAACGATTCGCTAACGCCATTATTGGTTTAGGAGCGGCAGAGATTACGGCAATGATTGAAGAAGATGGCCAGGCTGAGGCACATTGTCACTTTTGCAATGAAAAATACCTTTTTACAAGTGATGAACTAGAAGAGCTTAAAAAAGAAGCGAAGTAGCGGGTGCTTGCCCTTTTCTGATGGGAGGAGAGAGATTGGGAAGGAAGCAACTTTGGATGGTGATTGCCGCCCTGATATTGGTGAACTGCCTAACAATCGCTTTTTTTCTATCAAAGGCAAATATGGCAGGCGGTACGGTCATAAATGATGAGACAGTAGCGACCATTGGAAAAAAGACGATCCTACGACAAGATTGGTTAAATGAGCTCGAATCAAGATATGGGAAAGATGTTTTAAAAGAAATGGTCGATCAAAAGGTCATAGAAGAAATGGCTGCAAAATATAATATAAAAGTGCCCAGCCAAGATGTCGACCGCGAATTTAGAATGCTGCAATCGACTACGAATATATTTAATAAACAGACGATCAAAGATGAGAAAAAGTGGAAGGAACAAATCCGCAGCAACCTTCTTTTAGAGGAACTTTTAACGAAAGATGTAGAAGTTTCAACCAGTGAACTCAAAAGTTATTATCAAAAAAACGAAGACTTATTTAATGTACCAGCTTCCTATCATTTATCACATATTGTGGTGGGTACACTAGAAGAAGCGGACAGGGCTTTGCAAGAGTTAGATCAAGGTTCGGATTTTGCAACGTTAGCAATGGAACGATCGATTGAGGAGTTTTCTGCAAATAAGGGCGGCGATATAGGGTATATTAGTGAAGGGGATGAGCGTTATCCCAGTCAATATATCGAAATCGCGAAAGAATTGAAGAAAGAAGCTTACAGTACACCAATCAAAGTGGACGAAGGTTATGCCATCCTTAAGTTAGAAGGAAAGATCGGTGGGAAAAAATATTCCTTTGCTGATGTAAAGAAGCAAATTCGCAGGCAAATTGCTCTCGAACAAATGAAATCACCTGCATCTGCCACTACATTTTGGGATGATGCCAAGGTCGAATGGTTTTATGGTCAAAAAGGAAACGAAAGCACAGAGTGATTCTGTGCTTTTTCTGTACACAGATAGAAAAAGTAAATTTGGAATATTGTAAAAATACGTAAACAAAACGATTGACAAACACAATACGAAACTGGTAAATTTAATGATATAAATCCAATCGATTTACTCGGAATAGGGGTGCTCTTAATGGTGCGTGTTGCAAATTCAGTTGCCGAATTAGTCGGCCAAACGCCTATTGTTAAATTAAACAGATTAGTAGATGAAAATAGTGCTGAGGTATATCTGAAGCTGGAATATTTTAACCCTGGCAGCAGTGTAAAAGATCGTATCGCTTTAGCTATGATTGAAGCAGCGGAAGAGCAAGGTTTAATCAAACCAGGTGTTGATACTATTATTGAGCCTACGAGCGGAAATACTGGAATTGGACTTGCGATGATTGCTGCAGCAAAAGGTTACAAAGCTGTCTTTGTAATGCCTGAAACGATGAGTTTGGAACGTCGGAATCTACTTCGTGCATACGGTGCAGAGCTTGTGTTAACACCAGGACCTGCCGGCATGAAGGGCGCAATTGCTAAGGCAGAAGAACTCGTTCAAGAACACGGTTATTTCTTGCCGCAACAATTTAAAAATGAAGCAAACCCTGAAGTTCATAGAAGAACAACGGGTAAAGAAATTGTAGAACAAATGGATCAATTAGATGGTTTTATTTCTGGTATAGGAACAGGCGGAACTATCACCGGTGCAGGTGAAGTCCTCCGCGAGAAATTTCCAAATGTTAAAATTTATGCAGTAGAACCTACGGATTCTCCAGTCTTATCGGGTGGTAAACCAGGTCCACACAAAATTCAAGGTATTGGTGCCGGTTTTGTACCTGATACTTTAAATACAAATATCTATGATGAAATTATTCAAGTTGCTGCGGAAGATGCATTCTCAGCTTCACGCCGTGCAGCAAGAGAAGAAGGGATCCTTGGAGGTATTTCTTCAGGAGCAGCAATTCACGCTGCCTTAAAAGTGGCGAAAGAACTTGGAAAAGGGAAAAAGGTCCTTGCGATTATTCCAGATAACGGCGAACGTTATTTAAGCACACCGCTTTACCAATACGAAGCAGAATAATAATTGAGAGGCGTCGGCTTTGCCGGTGCTTCTTTTTTTGTAATCTAATTGAGATTTCATGTATGATAATAGAAGTGAAAAAAGGCTGGATAAGGAGGAAAAGGTATGAAAACATCTCTAGAACAAATCCAATGTGGGCCATATACCTTGGATAGTAGTAAAAAGACCATTATCATGGGCATTTTAAATGCTACTCCAGATTCCTTTTCGGATGGCGGTAAGTTCAATCATATTGACATTGCAGTTGAACGAGCAAAAGAAATGGTGGCAAATGGAGCAGATATTATTGATATTGGCGGTGAATCGACACGGCCAGGCTTTGCAACTGTCCCTGCCGAGGAGGAGATCAAGCGGGTAATTCCCATTATTAAGGCGATTTCTGAACATGTCCAAGTCCCGATATCGATTGATACGTATAAAGCAGAAGTGGCAAAGCAGGCGATTGAAGCGGGGGCCCATCTGATTAATGATGTATGGGGGGCAAAAGCGGATGACAAGATGGGACAAGTTGCTGCTGCCTATGGTATTCCGATTGTGCTCATGCATAATCGTCACGACCGAAACTATCAGGTATTTATGAGAGACGTCATCAATGACCTTTATGAAAGTATTGCCATCGTTAAAAAGGCAGGGGTTAAGGATGAACAGATTATCCTCGACCCGGGTATCGGGTTTGCAAGGGATTATCAAGAAAATCTGTTAACGATGCAGAATCTAGATACATTTGTGAAACTAGGCTACCCAGTATTGCTAGGAACCTCCAGAAAATCGATGATTGGCCAAGCTTTGGATCTTCCCGTTCATGAAAGAATGGAAGGTACAGGAGCAACCATCTGCTACGGCATCCAAAAAGGCTGCCATATAATCCGTGTTCATGATGTTAAAGAAATGAGCAGAATGGCTAAGATGATGGATGCCCTGATGGGAAAGGGTGAAATGATTGGATAAAATCTACGTCAATAGAATGGAGTTTTTCGGATACCATGGTGTTTTTCCAGAAGAGACACGGTTGGGGCAGCGATTTGCAGTAGATTTAGCAGTTTCCCTTGATTTAAAAAAGGCAGGAGAAACCGATGAGCTGGAGTACTCAGTGAATTATGCTGATCTCTACCAAGTCTGCAAAGAAATAGTGGAGGGGAATCCTTATAAATTGGTCGAAGCTGTCGCAGAAAAAATTGCGGCTACTATTTTGAATGGGTTCCCACTCGTATCTGAGGTTACTGTCACGGTGATTAAGCCAGATCCGCCGATTCCGGGCCATTACAGGTCCGTTGCAGTAGAAATTACAAGGAGAAGATAAAAGTGGAAAACACAGCATTTATTGCCCTTGGCTCGAATATAGGAAACCGTTATGATAATATAGCGAGTGCGATTAAAAGGTTAACAAGTTATTCTGGTATTCAATTGGTAAATTACTCCTCTGTTTATGAGACGGATCCGATTGGCTATGAAGATCAGGACTTATTTTTGAATATGGTAATAGAGATTCAGACAGCACTGAATCCCATTGATTTACTTGATTTATGTTTAGGAATTGAATTAGAACTTGGGAGAAAAAGGGAAGTTAAGTGGGGTCCGCGAACAATAGACCTTGACATTCTTACCTTTAACCAAGAAAATATTGAAAGCGAGAAGCTCATCGTTCCACATCCAAGGATGTTAGAACGGGCGTTTGTAATTATTCCACTTTTAGAAATATATCAGGACAAACAATGTTCGGAGATAAATAAATTACTTGAGGGATCGTTAGAAGAATTACCAAATAAAGAAGGAGTCCGAATATGGAAGCGGAAAAATGGGGAAGACGTATTCGAGCCTATCGGAAGTTAAAGGGCTTTACACAAGAAGGTTTTTCGAAACAACTAGGTGTATCAGTATCAATTTTAGGCGAAATTGAAAGAGGGAACCGACTTCCTGCTGCTGATTTGCTTGAAAGGATTGCGGAATCTTTAAAAATCACATTAGATGACCTGACGCCGAAGGAATAAAATTGGGAATGTGCCCATTTATAAATAAAGACAAGAAGAGTAGGAGGTAGTTCTATGTTGAAAATTGGCGATATTGAAATGAAGAATCCCGTCGTACTAGCTCCGATGGCTGGTGTGTGCAACTCGGCATTCCGGTTAACGGTAAAAGAGTTTGGCGCTGGTTTAGTTTGTGCAGAGATGGTAAGTGATAAAGGGATTGTATTTAAAAACGAAAAAACAATGAATATGCTATATATCGATGAGCGTGAAAAACCGTTAAGCTTGCAAATTTTTGGCGGTGAAAAGAAAACACTTGTCGAAGCGGCTAAGTTTGTTGATCAAAATACAAATGCCGATATTATCGATATTAATATGGGCTGCCCTGTTCCAAAAATTACGAAATGTGATGCTGGGGCAAAGTGGCTGCTTGACCCGAATAAAATTTATGAGATGGTTTCTGCGGTAGTAGCGGAAGTTGAAAAACCTGTTACTGTAAAAATGCGGATGGGCTGGGATGAAGAGCATATTTTTGCCGTAAAAAATGCCCAGGCCGTAGAACGTGCTGGAGGAAAGGCTGTTTCCTTGCATGGGCGAACGCGTGTTCAGATGTATGAGGGGAAAGCAAACTGGGATATTATTCGTGAAGTAAAGCAAAACCTAAATATTCCGTTGATTGGTAATGGTGACGTTCAGACACCGCAAGATGCGAAACGCATGCTTGATGAAACAGGCGTAGACGGGGTAATGATTGGAAGAGCTGCTTTAGGTGACCCGTGGATGATCTATCGCACCATTCAATATTTAGAAACTGGTATCTTAATGCCGCAGCCATCCGTGAGAGAAAAAATTGATGTATGTATCCTTCACCTGGATCGCTTAATTGCTCTTAAAAATGAAGATATTGCCGTTCGCGAAATGCGTAAGCATGCAGCCTGGTATTTAAAAGGGGTACGCGGCAACGCCAAAGTTCGTAATGCCATTAATGAATGTGAAACGAGAGATTATTTAGTGACATTATTAAATGGTTTAGTTGCAGAAATGGAAGAAAAAGAACAAAGTCAATTGATTGTAGGTTAAATTTGTCACTTAAGGTGTCTTTTCTATACTAATTGGATGCTGCCAGTGAAAAAACTGGCAGTTTTTATTTTATTAAGATTTTTTTGATGTCTGAAAGTATAAGTTTGTGTAAAATAATAAAGTATGAAGAAAAATGGAATTGCCTTAATTAAAGCATTTTACATAATAAAAGATAATTGGAGTGGATTTTATGAGTCAGGAAGATTTAAATGACCAATTAAGGGTCAGACGTGAAAAAATGAATACCATGCGCGAAAATGGTCTAGATCCATTCGGAAAGCGTTTTGACCGTTCTCACAGCACAAAAGAATTGGTTGAGCAGTATGGGGAATTAGAAAAAGAAGAGATTGAAACCAAAAATGTTTCTGTTTCTTTAGCTGGCCGAATTATGACGAAGCGTGGAAAAGGGAAAGCCGGCTTCGCGCATCTTCAAGATTTAACAGGTCAAATTCAAGTATATGTTCGACAAGATGCAATAGGTGAAGAAAACTATAATCTTTTTGATTCCGCAGACTTAGGTGACATTATTGGAGTCACGGGAACACTTTTTAAAACAAAAGTAGGCGAATTATCCGTAAAAGTGGAAGACTTTGTGTTTTTAACAAAAGCTTTGCGCCCGCTCCCTGACAAATTCCACGGACTAAAGGATGTGGAACAGCGCTACCGCCAGCGTTATTTGGACTTAATTATGAGCCAGGAAAGCAAGGCTACCTTTATTGCAAGAAGCCGTATTATCCAATCCATGCGTCGTTATTTAGATGATCACGGTTATTTAGAAGTAGAAACACCAATGATGCATTCCATCGCAGGTGGAGCTTCAGCACGTCCATTTATTACCCACCATAATGCACTTGATATGCCATTATTTATGAGGATTGCGATTGAGTTGCACTTAAAGCGCCTGATCGTGGGCGGACTGGAAAAGGTGTATGAAATTGGCCGTGTATTCCGGAACGAAGGTGTTTCGACCCGTCACAATCCTGAATTCACGATGATTGAACTCTATGAAGCTTATGCAGATTATCGTGATATCATGAGTCTCACCGAGAATTTAATTGCTCATATTGCCCAAGAAGTAGTTGGTTCAACGACTGTTCAGTATGGCGATTATGAAGTGGATCTGAAACCTGAATGGAAGAGACTTCACATGGTAGATGCAATTAAAGAATACACAGGTGCAGACTTCTGGAAAGAAATGAGTGTTGAAGAAGCACGTGAACTTGCTAAAGAACACGGTGTTGAAATTAATAACAACATGCTTTATGGTCACATTGTGAATGAATTCTTTGAGCAAAAGGTAGAGGAAAAGCTAATTCAACCTACCTTTATTTATGGACACCCCGTGGAGATCTCACCACTTGCAAAGAAAAATGATGAGGACCCACGATTCACAGACCGTTTTGAATTGTTCATTGTCGCTCGCGAACATGCAAATGCATTTACTGAGCTGAATGATCCAATTGACCAAAGAGAACGATTTGAAGCGCAATTAAAAGAGCGTGAACAAGGTAATGATGAAGCTCATATGATGGATGATGATTTTGTTGAAGCTTTAGAGTATGGTATGCCGCCTACAGGTGGACTAGGGATTGGAATTGACCGCTTAGTAATGCTGCTTACTAATTCGCCATCCATCCGTGACGTACTATTATTCCCGCTTATGCGACATAAATAATCTCAAAAAAAGGTGCCGGCAACCCCGGCACCTTTTTCAATGACTTTGATAATGAAGAGTTAGAATATTTTTACTTTCACTTTTTAATAAAAATATAATAAATACTATTGCACTGGGCTTTTAATGGTGGTATATTAATATCTGTTGCTGCGAGACAGTAACGGTTTGAAAAAAAGTTAAAAAAGTTGTTGACTTTCGGTTGATAACTTGGTAAGATAATAAAGTCGCTTTAAGGCGATTGAGTAATTGATCTTTGAAAACTAAACAAACAAAATCGTGCAAACAAACAATAACTTTTAGCTTCAATTA
>NZ_JBALOS010000012.1:0-3159 GCF_036962765.1 Neobacillus drentensis | reverse complement strand
ATAACTCCAATCCCTAATAAGTGTTGTTCCAGAATTCGGTACAACGCCTAGGTATTTTGGAATGATTCCCTATACGATAGAAAGTATTAAGAAATTAAAAAGGATCGCGTTTGCAATCCTCTTCAACTCTTGAACCAAAGCTTAATAAGAAGGATTATTATAAATTTGACATATAAATTCCATTCTTTCTTCAAAAAACGCGATAAAAAAAGAAAACTTCTCTATTGGGATGTTATTCTTCGATATTAAACCAAGGACCTGAAGCTTGAATTACATTCCAAAGTTTTTCTGGAATCTCAAGCTCGCTTACTTTTGAAGTCTTAATTGCTGTCTCAATTTCAGCTTCTTTTCCATTCTGGACCTTTTCTACCCAGTCTGGATTCATGATTAAGGTATGACCAATCGCTGCTAGGGATAGACCCTTATCTAATGCTGTTGCAACATTATCAGAAGTTACCATTGAACCAGCTGCCATTATAGGAACTCTGCCGTTTACATGTTCAACAATTAATTCAAGATATGTTTTTTCATCATGACTATCGACTGGCTTCGAAGAAAGAGCATCAGCCAATGAAGCATGTACATAATCAACATCTGCTTTGATAAGACGATTAATTAATTCGTAGGTATCCTTCATTCTCAAACCGCCTTCTTCATGTTCGTCAGCAGAAATTCTGTATCCGAAAATAAACGGTTTTTTTGCATGCTTCTTAATCACATTTTTCAATTCCTGTACGACTGCCAATGGGAAACGCAAACGATTTTCTAGAGAGCCACCCCATTCATCCTCACGTCTATTGAAGAATGGAGAGAAGAAGTTTTGAAGTAAAAATCCGTGTGCACCATGAACTTCAACACCATCAAACCCAGCTTCAATGGCTCGTCTTGTTGTTTCTCCAAACGCATGAATCACTTCCATTATTTCATCATGTGAAAGCTCTCTAGGTAATACTGAAGGAGCAAATGCAGTAGCTTCCGTCTCAACATCACTGGAACTAACCACCTCACCATCTGGAGTTAAAGATGGTAGTGCTTTGTTACCTGCGTGGAAAATTTGAAGTAATGCAGGTGCTCCTCCACTTTTCGCCGCATCCGCCAATTTCCGTAGACTTGGAATAAATTTATCGTCATAAGCAGCGAATTCATGCGTAAAACCTATACCGTTTGGTTGCACATGAGTACAGCCAGTTATAACAAGTCCTACTCCATTGACTCTTCTTTTATAATAGTTCACTTCTTCATCTGAAATGGTGTAATCATCATTACTACTCCAAGTTGTCATTGGAGCCATAACAACTCTATTTTTAATGGTGATACCATTTTTAAATGTAAGTGATTCAAATAAGCTGCTATATTTTGTGTTCATTTTTTTAACCTCTTTCTGTATGTTTGTAATACGTTCTGGTGAGTTTGTTTTAATGGTTTATCAACCATTCATGTATTTAAATGGTGCAAGAATAGGTTAATCCCTTGAGTGCACTCTAAAGCAAGTGTTTTTTGATTTTATTTTTATTTTTTTCGATAAAACCGAACTCGAAAGCTGTCTGTACGAGGTTTATCAAAAAGTCGTAAATGGAAAAACAACTGTCTGCTTAATTTCAAGAAAAACAGTCTCCTAATTCATTTTCATAAAAATTTATTTTATTATCCAGATGCTCTAAACTTTGGCGAAGCTTCTCTAAATCTTCCACTACTTTTTTTCGATGATTTTTAAGTAGAGCTAACCTTTCTT
Organism: Neobacillus drentensis; assembly: GCF_036962765.1. GTDB lineage: Bacteria > Bacillota > Bacilli > Bacillales > Cytobacillaceae > Neobacillus > Neobacillus drentensis_C. The sequence goes on along the minus strand of NZ_JBALOS010000012.1, from coordinate 1,427 downwards.
CCATTGTTTCATTCCCGATATGCCCCCACATGGCAAATTGTTTCATGTCTTTTAGAGACATCCCCGTATTTTTTAGGTGGAGAAGTGATTCAATCCATAATTTATTTTCATCCGAGTAGATTCTGACATTGTTATCGTCTCTGTTTACTTTTATTAACCCCTCTTTTTCATAAAACCTCAATGTATGATCGCTTAACCCAACGATTTTAGAAAATTCTCCAATAGAATATGTCAATATAACCGCCTCCATTAAATCTGATATGTATATTTCTTCTTTCATTTTTAATGTGACACAAAGTAAGAATAATACTTAGAGTTTACTCTAAGTCAAGAAATTTTTATTCCTCTGTCCGTTTTGAGGTGCTTTTCAGAAGTTATAAACCATTGTCATATAATAAAGCAAAACTCGCCGCAGTATAGGCGAGTTTGCTCTAATATAGTTATTCGATTCTTTATTCCACTGCCACGTTAGCATAAGAAGAAAAGGAGCTGCCGCAACAACTCCTTTGTTCAACTCTTGAACCCGTTACTTGAAGTACAATATATTGAATTAAGTCGAATACAACAAAACTTAAAGTGCCATTTTACTAGAATGTTCCTTTTTCACAGGAATCGGCTCATCATAGCTTCAAATCCAGTTATCCGGTAGGGCAACCGGCGCTGCTGCTCCAAGTTCTTCACACCTTCCATGGTCTTCGCCCATCTTATCAAGTCTCGACTTTTCTTTAGCCACCACAGGTGGGTTCCTTTAACGAGACGGAAGGATTCACTTTATGTTACAACCTGTTAGTTTGCTCGCACTCAACGAGTTACTCTGTCACGGGCTTCAACATTAGAATTTCTTCACCAGTTGCCTGTCAGCTACTGAGCGTCTTGGTACTTACTCANNAGCAATTAACGGCTTGCTGTGCACGCATAAAAAAAAGGACTCCCTTTTTGGGAATCCAATTCATTCAGTGCCACTTTGGTTAAAGCCTAATCTTCTCGGTTCGAAACACTGTCATTAGCCTCATTGGCACCTTCGCCGACTTTGTTACCCATCGCTCCTCCTGCAACAGCTCCTGCAACGGTACCAAGTGGACCAAGAACAGAACCCAAAGCAGCTCCAGCGACAGCACCGACACCAGTTCCTACCGCTTCGCCAGCATCATTATCGACACGGTTACGTTCGTTTTTATCAGCCACTCATCTCACTCCTTATTTAGAATAGGCAAGTGCTTGCCAGCACAATACCGTTTCATATTTTGCCCTATATAGACAGATTTACGCGAATTTTAAATCTATCCTTAAAACTTTGCAATTTACAAATACAATAATTCCTATTAAAACACTTAGAATTCCTTTTAAAATAGTTTTATTCAATGTAACACCTCCTGATTTTCAAAGAAGTAAAAATGAAACATTAATTTTCTTTACATCAATTATAC
>NZ_JBALOS010000011.1:45783-47617 GCF_036962765.1 Neobacillus drentensis | reverse complement strand
GGATTTGTCGACAGTCTGAAATCCCTCTTTAATAAGAGGGATTTGTTTATATTAAGGAGATAACCACACCACCTACAGCTCCAGTAAACACAATAACCCACGGCGGAAGTTTCCAAAATACCAACATACCAAATAAGATCGCAGCAAAAGCAAAATCAATAGGGGCTAAAATGGAACTCATCCAGATCGGATGATAGAAGGCTGCAATCAATATACCCACAACAGCTGCATTTACTCCTATCAATGCTCCTTTTATATTAGGATTCTGTCGCAGCTGGTTCCAAAAAGGCAGTGTTCCTAAAACAAGCAGGAATGCTGGTAAGAAAATAGCAATTGTCGCTAGGATTCCCCCCTTCCAACCATTTATGACGGTCCCAATATAAGCAGCAAAAGTAAATAGCGGTCCTGGTACGGCTTGAGCCACGCCATATCCACTAATGAACTCTTCTTTACTTAACCACCCAGATGGGACAAATTCACGTTCAAGTAATGGAAGCACTACGTGACCTCCGCCAAAAACCAATGAGCCCGACCGATAAAAACTGTCGAACAAAGCAATCCATTTGATCGACGTTACTTCTCTTAATAAAGGCAAAAGAACCAGAAGCCCGAAAAACAATACCAAACAAACGACAGCAAAACGTTTAGAAATGGGAAAATCAATCGTGGTAGCATCCTTATCTACCTCGTGATTTTTATAAATAAGCAAACCGGCCGCTCCCGCTAATAAAATCAGACCGACCTGAGTGTAGGATGTCTGCCATAACAGCGTACCTACTAACGTGAATAAAGCAATCGCCTTTCTCTCGATATCAGGGGTTAGTTTTTGTGCCATTCCTAAAACAGCATGGGCCACGACTGCTACCGCAACGATTTTCAACCCATGGATCCAACCGCTATCATTTATTTCCAAGCCATGTAGAATCATTGCAAATAGAATCAAGGCAATGACAGAGGGAGTGGTAAAACCAATAAACGCTAAAATCCCGCCCAGGAAGCCACCTCTTATCACTCCGATTCCAATTCCAACCTGACTGCTAGCAGGGCCCGGCAAAAATTGGCACAAAGCAACTAAATCCGCATAACCTTTTTCATCGATCCATTTTCTGTTTTGAACATATTCTTCATAAAAGTAACCAAGATGTGCGACTGGTCCGCCGAAGGATGTTAAACCAAGTTTAGTCGAGACTAACAATATTTCAATCAGTGACTTACCATAGTTTTGAGACACAACACTATTCCTCCAATTATCTACGAAGGGGCAATTTTTATCATGATAATTATACAACTTTAAGGAACACCAGAACTCAAAATTAAACAATTTTATAACTTCTATATAAAAAGAAGAACCTTATTGGCTCTTCTCCTTTTTACTAGATAAAAAAATCACTTGGTTATAGAATCATCTTTCAGAGCGACCCAGAATGCTGCAGCAATCGACGCAATCAGCACAAGAAATGGAGCATAAAAAAGCAAGAAATTATCTAACACGTCCCATTCCCCCTAAGCATGTTCATCATTTCGATTCCCCTGGACATATTCTTTGTTGAACAAAAACAATTTTAACAATAGATACAGAGATGGGAGGAGCAGCCCAAGTCCTGCAATAAAAGCCACAATCAAGGCAATCGCCATTGATTGGTTGGTAAAGCTGTCGTATAGAGTGAGATACGGATAAAGTAAATAGGGATAATGAGATACACCGTAGGCCAAAAAGGCAAGTGCAAATTGTCCAACCAACAGCCAGAAGGCCAGACCATAGGCACGCCGCTTCCAGACCAAATAAACGGTTCCTGCAAAGAACACGACCGAAAGCCCGAATAGCCACCAGAGG
>NZ_JBALOS010000011.1:33651-45742 GCF_036962765.1 Neobacillus drentensis | reverse complement strand
GTGCGTCCTCATTTCAATAATAATCCCCGCAGCCGTGATAATCGCCGGTCCGGCCCAGATGAGCGCATATTTACGCAATAGGTTTGTTGCTGCCTCATCCTTTGCATGGTGGGCATACCAAGTCAAAAATACTGCTGAGATATATAACACCGCTGTCAGACTAAGGACCACTATACTCCAGGATAACGGGCTGGTAAACAATGCCCAATAATCAAGAGCAGGGACTGCATTTTCGATTTTCACGAAACCGCCCTCCGAAATCGACAAGACGCTCGACAGTGATGCGGGAATAAATAATCCCGTTAACCCGTATAAAATCGTGTAACGCTTGTGCCGGAGTCCTCCGTACGTTGTAAACGCATAATATGCCCCTCGAATCGCCAGCAGAATAATTGCGATACTTGCTGGCACAAGGAGTGTGGTCCCGAAGTAATAGGCTGTTTTAGGGAAAAAACCTACCATTCCGACGAAGAAAAACACCAAGAACACATTCGTGACTTCCCACACGGGCGATAAATAGCGTTGAATAATCTTAGTCAAAATATGCTGTTTGCCTGTTACAGAACTAAAAGCGTTAAAAAATCCTGCTCCGAAATCAATGGAAGCAATGATAATGTATCCAAAGAGAAACAGCCCTAATGCAGAAATACCGATGATTTCAAGTGTCATAATATATCACCTGCTTTCTCAGTAGCCCGGTCGGCCAGTTCCTGTTCGACCGGATTCTTCCGGAACATCCTCCACAGGACAACCACGCTTCCGATCCCGAGGACCAAATAAAGCCCCGCAAATAACATCAACATCAGATCCACTTGATCACTGGTCGTTGCTGCCTTTTTGGTCCGTAAAATCCCTCGTAAGATCCACGGCTGACGGCCGACCTCGTCCAGCCACCAACCTGCCTCAATCGCCAGGATTGAAAGAGGACCGCCTAGGACAACCAGCCACCGAAACCATTTGGACAAAACAAAACGCCATTTACGCCAAGTACCTACTATATACACCAACGAAAGAACAGTCATCCACATCCCGATGGTGACCATCGTATCAAATAGATAGTGTATATAAAGCGGCGGCACTTCATCTTTCGGAAATTGATCCAGTCCAATCACTTCGGCATTTGGAACCTCATGAGCTAAAATGCTGAGGGCAAAAGGAATTTTCAGGGCATATTTCACTTCCCCATCATCAAGAACACCATAAAGGATGAGCGGAACACCTTTCCCTGTTTCAAAATGCCACTCCGCCGCAGCTAATTTTTCAGGCTGGTATTCGGCTAAATACTTTCCAGAGAAGTCTCCTAAAAGAGCAGTGGCTACTGAAAAGACGAATCCAAGTTTCATGGTTAAGAACAAGGCCTTTTTATGGTATGTATGATTTGATCCTTTCAAGAGCCGAAAGGCACCAATGGCAGCGAGGACAAAAGCGGAAGTCATATAGGCCGTGACAACCACATGAGCAACTTTTGTAGGCATCGCGGGATTAAACATCGCTAAAATGGGACTCACATCTACGAGCTGGCCATTGACCACATCAAAGCCCTGCGGCGCATTCATAAATGCATTAACGATTGTTATAAAGACGGCTGAAAATGAGGCCCCTAAAGCAACTGGAATCAGCAGGAGTAAATGCTTTTTCTGATTTTCAAACCGGTCCCAAGTATATATGTATATCCCTAAAAATATCGCTTCAAAGAAAAATGCAAATGTCTCCAAAAATAATGGCAGAGCTATCACATTACCTGCTAACTGCATAAAGTTCGGCCATAGGAGGGAGAGCTGCAACCCGATAGCGGTCCCAGTTACAACACCAACCGCTACCGTAATCACAAATCCCCTCGTCCATCTCCGCGCTAATAAAATATAATGTTCGTCCTGTTTTTTGATTCCAACCCATTGAGCAATCATAATCATTAGCGGAATTCCGACGCCAATGGTTGCGTAAATGATATGAAAGGACAAGGTCAATTCGGTCAACACACGGCTATAAAATACGGCTTCTTCATTACCCATTTCACTTACCACCCTTCTTATCCTGAAAACAGCCGTCCAATGATCGACAGCCCCATAATGGATGCCACAATAAAGGCAAGCCAAATGAGCTTCCGTTCTTGTTTTTTGTAAATAAAAATCCCCCCTGACTACTTAGCTAAATCCATATCATATATATCTCTTATATAACATTCCCAAATTTATTACAGAATATAGTGAACAACTGATGAATGTATCCTCCGCCTGGTCACAATAAAATGAGGGCTATGTTGGTCAGTCCACAACGCCCTCCATAGCCCCGCTTTTCAGGTTTTTTTCAAGACGAACAGTCAGAATCAATCCAAATTTATGCATGCCTAACATAAGGATGCCCGCAAACATTTGGTCAAGTCTTGTATTAAAGGGAGAAGGTAGAAGATCGAGGGAACTTAATTGACTTAGTTGTGAAGGTGAGATACAAAGATTTGCGGTGAGTTGTGAAAGAAGAGGATTATTCATTCCACCTATCAAAGCAGTAACAATAAATAGCAGACAGGCTGGCATAATGACGAGCCCGCTTAGAAATAAATACCGTTTCTTTTGCTCTTGTGAATGATCGTTCTTCGGGTCAGGGACGGTTATCGGCTGCCACATCCTAAATGAAAGGACCAACAGCACAAATAAGTACCCATTATGGACAAAGGCGGTTTGAGAAAGGAAAGTTAACACTATTGGGAAATGGTATATTAAGAACAAGGCCCCGAACGCAAATAAAGCAACTTTCGAAGGTAAGACGAACTTATTGACTTGCTTCGAAAGGGAATGCTTTCGAATGGTTTCGATTAACGGATATGGAATGCCTAATACAAAAAGTGGTGAGATAATAAAATATAAAATACTCATTTGAAGCATGTGCAAGCTAAACGACAGATGACTGATGGTTTCAAACGGGCTGCCAAAGGTTACGTACATGATAACTAAACTGAGGAAATATAGCAGGGGTTGTTTTTGATAAAGCTTGATGTTGGTATAGATTACTACCACATAGACATAAATGGCAGCAAGACAGATTAGGCAGGCTAGTAATGGCATATTCCACAACCATTGACCTTCAAGCCACATAGCATAGAACATGAATTCCCCTCCCTACACTCTTTTAAGCAGCAAATAACTTTAGATTTTATGTTTGATTTGCTGAATTATGACAAAAAAGAAGAACCATATCGGCTCTTCCTCTCTCTTATTCTGAACTTATTTATTTGCTATCTGACTGTGTTTTACTTGAATGTTGGTTTTCCGCTCCAGGCGCGTGCGGTTCGCGGAGCCTCCTCGGCGCTATGCGCCTGTGGTGTCTCACCAGCCCCATACTCCCGCAGGAGCCTTCGCGCCTTCCGCTCCAATCAACTTGCTTTAAATCAACAGTACCCATTAACACAGCCTTCTATTTTAAAGTATAGTCCCTCTTTTGTGAAAAACTATCAGTTTTTGAGATAAATAATTTAGCATTGTATATAAAAAGGTACTTATTAAAACAGCCAGGTCGGTTTTTACCCTCGATGTGATCGTATCATTATTGACGAGGAGCCATTGAACTAAATTCTCCCCCATCGTATAGGAGATGAAATAGCAGATCAGAATGACCAAAACAAACCGGAGTAATCCATTTAAGACTGAAACATCACTTCTAAAGGTAAAACGACGATTCAAAAAGAAGCTTACACATGCGCCAACAGAATTCCCAAGAAAGGTAGACATCCAATAGGAGAGGCCAAGACCATGCAACAGGAGATACATCACTGATAATCCAACCATAGTATTAACCAACCCTACCATAATAAAGCGGACTAATGTAAATTTCATACTCTTCCCCTGCTTAAAACAGGTTCCTTCTGCAGCTTTTCTATGACCTTTACAGTAAAGAGATCAGTTTCAATCGCATACCTAGGACGCTGCTTAACTTCAAAATATATTTTACCAATATACTCGCCGATGATCCCAATGCCCATTAATTGCAGTCCGCCTACAAACCAGATGGAGATGATTAACGAAGTCCAGCCCGTTTCCGTATGTCCTAAAGCCTCTTGGATTAAGGCATATCCGCCGGCAAATGCACTTAATATCACTGCAAGAAAACCTAAAAATGTAACAAACCTTATTGGTGCAACACTAAAAGAAGTTATCCCATCAAAAGCAAAGGCAAGCATTTTTTTCAAAGGATATTTTGATTCACCCGCAAGCCGTTCTTTCCGGTCATAGTAGACTTTTGTGGCAGCGAATCCGACAAGAGGAACAAGCCCCCGTAAAAATAAATTTCTTTCCTTATATTTTAACATTTCGTCCAATGCCCGCTTACTCATAAGCCGAAAATCAGCATGGTTTGGAACGAGTTTAATTCCTATTTTCTCCATGAAACGGTAAAATGCCAAAGCAGTGGTCCGTTTAAAGTAGGTATCCGTATCCCGGCTACCCCTCACACCATAAACGATATCAATCCCTTCCCAGTACTTCTCGACAAACATTCGAATCACACTTATATCATCCTGTAAATCAGCATCAATGGACACGATACAATCTGATTGTTTATTGGCTGTTTCAAGGCCAGCTATGAGTGCGTTCTGATGTCCAACATTTCCTGCCAGCTTCAACCCTTTTACAACGAGATTATTCTCACTTTCAGTCTCGATAATTTCCCATGTTTGATCCTTGCTGCCATCATCTACAAATAGTAGTTTACTATCCTGTGAGACAAGAGACTCCTCCATTAACTCCTTTAACACTGTTGATAATTGAAAGATCGTTTCTTTCAATACTTCTTCTTCATTAAAGCACGGTACAACTATTGTTAGTACAGGCTTATTCATATCGAATTCCTCCTGCAGCAATTATTTCACTTGATAGAGATATATCTTCCAAGCCGAGTCTTTTTGGTCGAAAGTCTTTTTGAGTACAAGGCCGTTTTTTTCCTCATTCATGATTGGCACTGCCGAGAGGATAAATTGACCTCCCATTTGTTTGAATACGGTCATATTCAGCTGTAAATCGTGAATCTTAGTCTTAGAATCTTTTTTATATTCATATTTTTTCCCTAATTCTGCAACAAAAATGTAGCATCTCCCGCCCCAATGATCAAAGTAATTCTCCAAGGTTGGGCTCTTATCCAATTCTTTTGCAATGATTTTCCGAAACTCATGTTTATACGTTAATGGATAGAAGTTATTATAGGTATCTAAGGTGTAAAACCCGTTATACTGAGCTATTGCCGGGTGGATCCCGATACTAGCCACTCGATAGCTGCTTTGCGGTTTTCCAATGTATTGTTCAATTTCTTTGAATTGAGTGGTTGCATAAAATTGTTTAACCGTTGGTTTCCCTGCTACTCGATAGACGATTTCATCGTTTGCTGCAAACAGTACAATGAGTTGAATTATTAGACATATTTTTACGAATAACTTCCATCCTTCTCCTTTCCTCCAAAGAAGAAATCCACCCACCGCAAACATTAAGTAGATAACGAGAGGCCGCAGAAAATGAAAGCGAGCAAAATTGAATGTATTAAGGATAGAAAATTGTTCTTTAAGCGGCTGCCAACCTTTATAAAACCAAAAGGCATACCAGATTGAGAGAATAATATTAAAAATGAACAGGTACAGGTACCTTTTTTCAAAAGTGTCTCGCCCTTCCTTCTTCCCAATCAATGCGACTGCAATGAAAGAAAGCGGCACAATCACCACGGTATGAAGGGTCAACACATGCGTATGTCCGAGAAAATAGTTTTTGAACACGAGACGGATCGTGTGCCAGAAACCAAGAGTAGAACTGACAAACTCATTTCTACTGGTTGGCGCCTCAGGAAATACTAAGGAAAAGACAAGGCGGTACTCAATCAGTAGATAAATGATCGTCATTAGCAAAATACTGCTAAAGAAAATCCAATTCGGTTTCCGTTTAATAAGAAAGTCCCTCAGCCATAGGATTCCCATCGCAAATAAGAAGAAGAAAAATCCTAAAACAAAGCTAGAATAGAGGGGCAGCAAAATAAGCGTAGCCCATTCTTTCCAGGTATGCTTTCCCTCTCTTATATTCATAAACGCCCATAGTGCAAGCGGCATTCCAAGTGTACTAAGCATTCCGGAAGGCCAAAAAGGGGTCAATGCAAAAGCAAGTGATACCCATACTCGTATCGGATATGCCTCTGCCGCAGTAACAAAGTGCTTCTTAAGCAAAAGATACATTCCGACAAATGCAAAGATTCTTGTTATTAGTTGACTAAGCGCATAGGCAAGCATGGAAGGGAGTATGTTATGCAGCCACTCTATCCCGCTAAATTCTGTCCCAAAAGCATTTCTTGGCAGACCGTTTATGACCTGTGGGATCACTGCATGAATAGATCCAAATAATTGACCACTATTCTTCAGTACTTTATACCAAGCAATATTCGAATCAAGGTTATCATGAACCCTTATATGGGCATTTTCTCCTAAAATAAACAACGGAGATACATATAAGATTAATAGACATGAGGCTGCCCACAGGTTCCTTATTTCAGGACTCAAAGATGTCCATCGTTTCATTCATCCACACCACTCTACAAAAACAAAATTTTTTACGAATAAATATACAACGCCTCATTCGGTTGCCTATCTTTTTCTGACCATATTGGTCCTTTTCAAAAGATTACTTTCCATTTTCTCATAGAAATCAATTAACCAAATGATCGCTTTGTTTATTGCCCCGAATCGAAGGGTTAAGAAATGGATGGCATAAGCTACACTTACCCCTATGAGCATTCCTGCTACCACATCCAAAGGATAATGTACTCCTGTCCAAATTCGGGACAGAGCAATTCCTGAAGCTAAAACTAACCAAAACCAGCCGACTCGTTTTTTCCACATCCAAATAACTGTCGCAATCACGAATGCCGCAGTCGCGTGGTCACTTGGAAACGAGGCATTTTTTACGTGAGGGATTAGCCAATTTACATGATGGCTGACAAACGGACGATCACGGTAAAAAAAGTGGCCTATTTCTCCATTTATACTTAGCGCAACACAAGCAGCCAGAATGGCCTCAATGACCATTTTTCGATTGTGTGGCTTAGGATAAAACCAATAAAAAATGATTCCAGCAAAAAATAAATACTCTGCTTTTTCTGCTAAAAATATCATGATTGGGTTTAAAAATCGCTCACTTATGGCAAGGTGATTGATTATTTGAAAGATACCATAGTCTAAGTGTGACATCTTAACTTACCTCCGGATCAACCTTTTTGTTTGTATTATGTTCTTGCTATATGAAAACTTTCAGACTGATAATAGGATTCCGACGGTCTCCTACTCGTTTTTTGGTAAAGAAGTGTTTCTATCAAATCAACGATTTCTCCCGGCTTTTCCGCATCTATTCCCTGCTGATAAGAATCGACCGCATGCTCCCAGCGATTCATTTTTTTCTGATCCTTTAATACACGAAGCAACTGTTTTTCCAATGAAGATTTCTGATCAAGCTCAAATATGAGTTCTTTTCTATTTAAATATTGAAGATTTATTTCTTCCTGTCCTGGAAGTGCGGAATGAACAAAGATTGGCAATCTTTTTCGAATTGCTTCACTTATAGTAACACCACCAGGTTTTGAGACAATTGCATCAACTTCTTCATAAAGTATATTCATTTCTACCCTGGAAGAAAGATAGGTTAATGGTTTGATATGCTCTAGATTCCACGAAAGGAGTTCATCATAAAGCTTCTTGTTGTTCCCACACAATACAAAGAAGTCTAAGTTAGAGGAGCCTTTTAGCTCTTCAGCTAACTTTAACATCCCGCCTAAACCACTATTACCTCCGGAAAGTAAAATTTTGAGACGATCATTGTGTTGTTTCCGATTGGGGGTTTTTGAAATTTCTTCATGGACAGGTATACCAGTGACAATCATTTGTTGGTTCGGAATTTGATATTTTCTGCCCAGTCTTTCTTTGATCTCTTGACTAGGGAGAAGATGGAGATCGATACCCTCTCTTCCCCAAACACTATTAATAAAGAAATCTGTATATACGTTAATAATCGGTATGTCGCATTTCCCCTTCATTTTTAGCTTACTGAGAAGATAGGAAGGAAATCCATGCGTACAAACCAGTAAATCCGGTTTTTCCTCTGCTAACAATTGCTCCATTTTTTTTAAAAAAAGCGGTTGGTACCATTTGAATGACTGTTTTTTAGTTGGTGATACGTAAAAAAAACTTTTATAGGCAAGATTATATGTTTCTGGTGCATAGCGAATCCAATTTAGATAGCCATGTGTAATCACTTTTTCTAACGATTTATTCGTATAACTTAACAAGTCTATTTTTTTTACATGAAGGTCTTCTGTATGATTTTTTAAAAGATCCATTAATGCTTCAGCGACTTGATGGTGTCCCGACTGCATTTGTAAGAGTGGTAAAAACAAAATCTTCTTCACTTATTCCATCTCCTGTTCTACTAGAGATCATTCCTTGAAAAATACTGATTTCTAACTTCCCCTTTCAATGTATCACTCATTTCATGAAAAACTGGGTTTTTAATGGATTTTTAATCTTACCTTCAGCTTTTTTTTAGCTTGGTTGTAAATCGCAAAAAACCCGAAAAGATATCTTTTCAGGTTATGGTTTATTTTGTCCTATATAGCTGATTTTGTTTTTTTCTCTTTATATATTTAAAAATAACGAATAGCAAAAAAAGAATAAAAAAGATAAATCCTACATATGGAACATAGTCTGGATTTACATGGAATATCTTTCCGGCATAATAACCTCCTACAATAAAAGGGATTGTCCATAGTAGAGTTCCTAGCAGCGAAAATAAGAAAAAACTCCGAAATGGAATGTTATTAATCCCAGCAAAGTATGGGCTTATTTGCCGGATACCTGGCAGATAAAAACCAATCAGGATGGTCTTACGTACATTTTTCGTATATTTACGATTTACTTTTTCCCAAAGGTCATCGGTAATTCCTACATATTTGCCGTATTTTTTTATAAAAGGGGACCCAAGATATTTTCCGACCGAATAGGCAGTCTGCATTCCAATAAACGCTCCAAGAATGGAACACAGTATCGCTAGCCCCAATGAGATCTTATGATGTAAACTCAGCACTCCTATTAAAAAGAGCAGCGATTCTTCAGGAGCAGGAATGCCCACAATACCAAAAAATAAAAATATAAAAATGACTAGGTAACCATAAATATCAATATAATGAATAATTGTTTCTACATTCATAGCAGCCTCTAAAAGTTAACTTCTTTTAATGTGATAAATTCTGTTCCCTTATTAACGTTTTCTTGTAAATAGTTTTCTAAACTCTGAAGCATATATCGTGGCGCCAGCCTATCCGCACCCATTGTTTCTCCACAATCATGAAGCAACAACACGGATCCTGCTTCAGTTGTTTGAAGCAATTGATCAAGCAGTCCGTTTTTGCCTTTCGCTACCTTCCAATCTCCGAAGATATCCGACCACATAATCACTTTATACCGCTTACTCAAAAATAGGCTGGCCATATTAAAACTACCCCAAGGTGGCCGATAAAAGGTTACTTTTTCATTCGTGCATTGGGTGATTGCCTGTTCTGTCATTTGTAGTTGCTTTTTTAAATGAAAGGGTGAGAGAATCCAACTGGAAATATGTTTATAATGATGAATACCAATGGTATGTCCCTCCTGACTCATCCGTTTAATAATGTCAGGATAGGCTTCCACTTTACTCCCAACCACAAAAAAGGATGCCTTTACACCGTACTTTTTCAAAAGATCAAGCAATTGTGGTGTGTATTCAGGGTTGGGGCCATCATCAAACGTTAATGCGATCGCAGGGGCATTTATCCTTTTTGTGATTCCTCGTCCACTACGACGTATGAGTATGGTCGGCAATATGGCATACATTAGAAACAAAATGAATAAAAGAATCAAACTCACTATTATAATTTTTAGCACTCTAAAAACATTTCCTTTCCCTCTTTCCGTTTTGGTAAGAACAGCTCCACCTCTGTCCCGATTCCTTCCGTACTTTTTACGATAATATCTCCTTGATGCTGCTTCATGATATTTTTGGCAATCGACAACCCTAGGCCTGTCCCGCCTGTCTCCCTGCTTCGGGCCTTGTCCACACGGTAAAAACGTTCAAAGACGTTTTCTATTTCACACTCAGGTATGCCAATCCCGTAATCTTTTACGGTAATGATGGTCCATTGTTCCTTATCCGCTACATACACATCGATCTTATCTGTACTATATTTAATTGCGTTATCGATTAAGATAATGATTGCTTGTTTTAGTTTGACTTCATCCGCGATAACTGTAATGGCCGTTTCATTAAAATGGAGATTTATTTCTCGCTTATAGGCACTTTTAATCTGTTTGAATAAATTCTCACACAAGGATACTAAACTGATTAATTTTGTTTCTAAACCGCTTCCTGATTCTGTCTCAGCTAAATCAAGAAACCTTTCTGTCATTTTTTGAATTCTCGTTGCTTCGGAATGGATCGATTCGATCGCATCATGGGTAACCTCTTCATTTTTTAGTCCCCGTCTTAGCAGAAGGTCGGCATAACTTTTGATTACTGTGAGCGGGGTTTTTAATTCATGCGAAGCGTCTGAAATAAATTGTCTTTGTTTTTCGAGGTTGACCTCTAATCTGCCAATCATCCGATTAAACGTAACAGCCAGTTTTTGCAGTTCATCCTTTGTTTCATGTTGGATGATAATTTTCTTCGGAATACCACTTTTTTCAATATCTTCCATGGTATTAATCATATTAGAAATTGGCCTCATAATCAGATTCGACAGCCATCTGCCCCCAAGCAGCGATAACACTGCACCTAAAACAGTACAAAAGGTAAGGATGGACAGTAATAAGTCTTTTCCTGTTTCCAATCCTTCCAATTTCTCCCCAAACTCTAGTGTTCCTACAACCTGTCCATTCGATTCAATCGGTACCCTGACGATGGCAATTTGTTCTTCTTGATGTTTAAGTCTAATGGTACGTCTTTCCGTCCCATCTTTATTAGCAAATTGCGATTTTATTTTAGCCGCCAATTGCGGATCATTCGTCACTTGATTAACAATTTTTGAATCTGGTTGAACGATCCTTATAAAGGAATGGGTTGTTAAGTAGGGTGTTAATTTTTCATTAATAACAGCCCGGGAATCTTCCTTGTCGATTTCATTGATCAAATAATCAGCCTTTTGAAATAGTTCATCATCTTCCATATTGACAGTAATTTTCATAAATGAAAAAAAGACAACCGCATTCACAGCAAGTAACACACAAAGTATCCAAGCGGTGGTAATAAGATTTATTTTTGTGGTAATCTTCATTTGCTTAATTCTCCCTTATCGTATAACCAATTCCCCTTACCGTCTGAATAATCGTCGGATCCGAAAAACCTTCTTCTATTTTCTTTCGTAAATGTCTTATAAATACATCGATGACATTCGTTTCCCCTTCATATTCATAGCCCCATACATGAAGGAGAATGCTGTCCCTCGTGACAATTTTATTTTTATTGGATAGCAAATAAACAAGTAAATCAAATTCCTTGGGAGTTAACGTAATCGGAACCTTCCCCCTAGTGACCTCTCTCATATCAAGATTAACGGTTAAATCACTTATTTTTAAAAAGGAGTCCTCAGCTTGTGCAGCCTTGACCACAATCGAACTTTGACGAAGACAAGAGCGAATTCTTGCCAATAATTCCTCCATTTCAAACGGCTTTGTGATATAATCATTCGCTCCCTGGTCTAGTCCTGCGACCTTATCCATTGTCATATTACGGGCTGTTAATAAAATAACAGGGATGAGATGATTCTCTTTCCGTATTCTTCTTAAAACCTCAATGCCATTCATCTCAGGCAGCATAACATCCAATAGGATTAAATCCAATTTTTCATTTAAGGCTGCCTGCAAACCTGATTTCCCGTCATAGGCAATAATTACTTCGTAATCCTCATACTCAAGTTCGATTTTTAATATCTTGGCGATTTGTTTCTCATCCTCTACAACCAAAATCCGCTGTTTCATTATCACCCCTCCTTTTTAATTCATTAGCTCTGTTAAACTTGCCTGTTGATTGGAACGAAAGAAGCTTAGCTT
>NZ_JBALOS010000011.1:30354-33632 GCF_036962765.1 Neobacillus drentensis | reverse complement strand
AGGAGTCTTCGCGCCTTCCCCTCCAATCAACAGGGTGCCAAAAACAACAATAATCTTTAACATAGCCAATTCATTAGCTGTGGCAGCATATTTCAACATTTTATATAACCGATGTTATCTCTAGGAACTGTCTCCCTCAATTTAGCATTTTTTCTGCTTAGTTTTCTTTTTTTCATTGAATTTTAATCTTTCATCCTGATTCAAGTACGTAGAAAAAAAGAAGAACCGTATCGGCCCTTCTTCATTCCTCTTCGGGATTAAGAATGGATAATGTAACATGGTCTTCCCATTCTTTTATAGGATTACGGTGTCAGACACCTACTGGATTGGATTATTCGCTTTTTCCGTCATAAGTTCTTGGAGTGAATGCTTGCGGATCGCTAAGACAAGATCGGCTAGGAAATATAATCCTATTGCTGACCAGACCCACGACCAAAATGGTTCTATTGCTCCGTACATGGTGACTATCCCAGGATGGAGCCATTTCATGCATATGAACGACAAGACCATCCAGCATAAAGAGAAGGGGAGACAAATATGGCCATGAATCTGCATTGGTGTATCGGAATAATCCCACCATTTTCGGTTGAACAACTTCTGCAGCAGTGCTCCTGTCAGATATTCAACAATGGTTGGGATCAAAAAGCAAAGGAGAATAGCTGCTCCCCCATTTGTTTCTGGTGAAATCAGAAATACCAAAAACAAAGGAGTAAAGCCGTACATCGGTTTAAATGGCCCAAATAGAAAATTTGGCTTAAAAAATTCACGTTTCGTAAAAAAGTTATAACTGTTTTCAAGGAGCCAGCCTAGTAACGAATAAATGGTGAAATAAAAGATAATCGCCGCCGCTCCTTCAAGATTAATTAGATCAAGATTTTGAAACTCAATACCATTCAGCAAGTTAATGATCATGGCTGAACCACCTTTCATGGATAAGAAATTCCCACTTTAGGTTTAACAGCCATGCTCCCAAATATACAAAAATTTCCCTATTTTATCCTCCACCTACTATCCAGTTTAAGGTGGCATACTAAACTAAGTTTATTTCCGCCGATTCAAGGATTGATTCCGCCAACTTTTGTCGGAATTCCGCACAGTTTCCAATTGAATCCGCCATTTCAGTCAGGAATTCCGCCAAACCTCTGTTTTCCAGAGGATCCTTACACTGCATGAGATTTTGCTTCCTGGTTTGACCGGAATTTTATAACCGAAGCAACTATCACGGCAATGCTTCCGACCGCGATCCATGCTAAAACTGTCGTCGGATGAGTCCAGCTTAAATTCTTTCCAAAAAAGAACAAGTCTCTGAGCCCTTCAACCAAAAAACGAATGGGCAGCCAAGGTAAAATCCAATCACGGTAAAATGGTGGCATGAACTCTGGAGCCATTGCTAGTAAGGGGGCTCCAAAGAATAACAGAATGACAAAAATGGGAATCCCCTTTATTCCAGTCCAAGACAGAACAGCTGAAATCATTAAGAAAAAGCTGTAACATGCTAAGGATAAGAACAATGCCGTATCTCCAAATTGAGCTATATGAACCCCGATTGCATTCGCCATCCATGTTAGCCCAAATCCTGCCACAAGGGCAATAACTGCTCCCATTAACACTTGAGCCATTAGTGCAATAAACTTTTCCTTCCGACTCGTAAACGATATCTTAGATAACGTCATAAAAATAATCGATGCTCCAGCAATACTTGCCATCCAAAGCGGCTGGAATAAGGAAATCGGAGCATTTCCATTCATGCTATTTCTACCGGTCTCATTGACATTTGTTACTTTTTTCGTGATCGGTGATACCATGAATGCAGCCTGTTTGGTCGTCATCGTTCCCCCTTTTGCCTCAAATTCTGCTAATAATTGCGTCCGGACATTCGTATTAATTTGGTCAACGATTCCATTCAGGACGGTTCCTGCCATCGTGGAGCCAGCTGTATTGATACCTTGGTTCACTACTATCTCAATTTCAGGGGAGACGGGTTCAGGCCCGCGAAGCGACGCTTGCTTCCTCGAGAAATCCTGTGGTATGACTAACGCTGCATAATAATCCCGATTAGCTAAACCCTTATTCGCATCTTGATAACTTTTTACGCGGAAAAATTTAACGGCCGGTTCTTCACCTGAAGAGGGTGTGGCTGTTTTCTGGATCATGTCTGCTATTGAATTCCCCATATTCACTTTTCCTTGCTTTGGAATGTCCACACCTTGGTCCAAATTGACTACCACAATCGGTAAATTCTTAGGAGTAGGCTGTACCGATGGAATCAGCGTTAATCCAAATATAAGTACCACAACTAATACTATAAAAGGTGAAAAAAAAAGCCAATTTACTTTTAAGTAATTTCATAGAAATCCCCCTTTAGTTTTCTAATATAATTAGACACAATGTTGATTAATGTCCATGATGTATATTATAATTCGTTTATTAACGAAGGCAATAAACAATAAAAAACTATCTGTCTATTAATCCACACATAAGATGATTCCGTTTATTTATTCTTACAGAATATTTTTGGAGGGTTTATGCATGCCTGAAAAATTTACAGACAAACGTATTCTACGGACAAAGCGATTGATTCGTGATGCACTGACGGAGTTAATGGAGGAAAAGGGTTTTGAAGGAATAACCGTCCGTGATTTAACTGAAAAAGCAGGAATTAATCGGGGAACCTTTTATCTACATTATCATGACAAATTTGATTTATTGGAGCAGAGTGAAGCGGAGATTTTAAATGAAATTAAAAAAATAGCTCTGGAAATAAACCCAACTGTTTTCATGAACTTTAATAGTGAGAATGAACCCTTTCCGTTCATTGTTAACCTATTCGAATATTTCCATGAAAATTCAAGTTTTATGAAAGTGATTTTGGGTCCAAAAGGCGACGCATCATTCCAAGGGAAAATGAAAGATTTCATTAAGGAGACCTTCTACAATAACATTATGTCCAAAATAAACAGAGAGAACATGCTGGTCCCAGTGGACGATCTTTTTGCATACGTCAGTTCAGCTCACCTCGGTGTGATTCAGCATTGGCTAGAAAGCGGGATGGAAAAATCCCCTCAGGAAATGGCGATGATATTATCGCGAATCACCTTATTGGGACCTAGACATGTTATGGGGTTGAAAAAAATGTAGGCTGCCTTGTTATGTGACAGGCAGTCTTTTTTAAGGCTATTTTCGCATAGATTGTTGTTTTTCGTATAAGTTCATCAATCCGTATAACTAGATGCTTCGTGGCATCTTTTCGTAAGAACATTTGCGAAAATTGCCTAGAA
>NZ_JBALOS010000011.1:0-30148 GCF_036962765.1 Neobacillus drentensis | reverse complement strand
GCCAAAATCAACAATAAGCCTTAACATAACCAAGTAAATAAAGATATTGTTGACCAGCGAACGATAATTAACACAATGTTGTTTTTTGTTTATTGCTTAAATCACCCTAGGTTGTAAAATAAAATTATAACAGCGTCAACATCCTAGGAGGAATGATTGATGAATTCAACCATTAAAGTCGAACAAGTCAGTAAAAGTTTCGGAAAAAAAACGGTATTAAACGAGGTCAGCTTATCGATCGCGAAAGGGCAATTATTTGGATTGATTGGACCTTCCGGTGCCGGAAAAACCACCCTTGTCAAAATGATTGTTGGGATGGAAAAGGCCGATAAGGGTTCGATTCATGTGTTGGATAAGAAAATGCCAAACCTTTCGCTACTTCAGGAAATTGGCTATATGGCCCAAGCGGACGCTTTGTATAGCGAGTTAACGGGCGGAGAGAATCTAAAGTTTTTCGCTTCCTTATTTGGGTTAAATAAAGAAGCACAGCAAAAGCGGATCACGTATGTCGCTAATTTAGTCAATCTTACCGATGACTTAAAAAAGCGGGTCGGTGCCTATTCCGGGGGAATGAAACGGCGCTTATCCTTGGCAATTGCATTAATCCAGGATCCTAAAATATTAATCTTAGATGAACCAACAGTCGGCATTGATCCCGAATTAAAATTGTCCATTTGGAAAGAATTCTTACGATTGAAAAATGAAGAGCAAAAAACCATTATTGTTACCACCCATGTCATGGATGAAGCCGTAAAATGTGATTATGTTGCCATGGTTCGCGATGGCCGGATTTTAACAAGCGGAACGCCAAAAGAATTAAAGGCGTTATACGGAACGGACGATTTTGATGAAGTTTTCTTGAAAGCAGGGGTGAAACAATCATGAGAGTGTTGGCATTAGTGAAAAGAATCTTCCGGCAAATGTTTCGGGACAAACGCACCCTGGCCCTGCTGTTTGTTGCCCCCCTGCTTATCCTGACGCTAATGTACTTTTTATTTAATGGCAGTTCAGTGGAACCGAAATTAGGTGTCAAGGGAGTTGATACTACTCTTATCAACGTATTAAAAAAAGCTGACATCCACGTTAAACGATATGAAAAAATCAATGCTGATACGGTCGCCGATGACGATCTTGATGGGTTATTAGAAAAAGATAATGGACAGATAAAATTAACATTACAAAATAACGATCCATCCGCCGCAAAAGCGCTGCAAATGAAAGTCAGCCAAGCGGTTGCCGCCGAGAATCAAGCTAAGTTGATCCAGCAAAACCCGGCTGCTGCAGGTCAAGTCCAGCAAAGCATCAAGATAGATTATGTGTACGGAAATGCAGACACCGTCTTTTTCGATGTATTAAGTCCGATATTAGTCGGATTCTTTGTTTTCTTCTTCGTCTTTATTATTTCAGGGATTGGATTATTACGTGAGCGGACAACGGGAACCCTAGAACGACTGATGTCCACACCGATTCGGAGATGGGAAATCGTTACCGCGTACCTGGTGGGCTATGGTATATTTGCAGTCATTCAAACCATGATTGTTGTATTCTATGCTATTAATGTATTAGATATCGTTCTTGTCGGGTCCATTTGGATTGTGCTGCTCATCAATTTAATTCTCGCTTTAGTAGCGCTCTCGCTAGGAATCCTTTTATCGACATTCGCAGCTTCAGAGTTCCAAATGATCCAATTTATTCCTATTGCCGTTATCCCACAAATATTTTTCGCAGGAATTTTCCCACTTGAAGGGATGGCAGATTGGTTACAGGCAGTCGCAAAAGTGATACCTATGTACTATGCAGGGGACGCTCTCAAAAGCGTGATGTATAAAGGGGTAGATTTAAGTGATATTAGCGGCGATCTCATTGCCCTACTTATCTTTGCAGCCATATTCATCGTGTTGAATATCTTTTCTTTGAAAAAATATCGAAAATTATGATTCTGCTCATGCAAAAAATAAACATGGGAGAGATGATCAAGTAATCATCTCCCATGTTTATTTTTTATCGGATTGTTTTTAATGCTCCGCTCCATTGGTTTACTTCGTCTAGCATTGCATTCACATTTGTTAGGTGTAATTCAGCTGGTTTGAAAACACTGCCGTTTTCAAAGTCAGTGAATAATGACAAGGTTGGATGTGTACGAACATCCGCCACTTTTAATTCACCTAAGATGCCACGTAAATGTTCAGCAGCACGTGCTCCGCCTGTTGAACCATAGCTTACGATTCCTGCAGCTTTGTTATTCCATGCTTCACGAGCAAAATCAAGCGCATTTTTTAAGGCACCAGTGATGCTGTGGTTGTATTCTTGTACAATGAATACAAAGCCATCTAAGCTCGCAAGTTTAGTATTCCATTCTGCGATTCCTGGTTCAGAACCATCAGTTGTACCTAAGAATGGTAAATTGAAGTCTGCGATATCGACGATTTCATAATTTGCATCGCCGCGTTGGTCGGCAATCCCTTTCACCCATTCCCCAACTTGCGGGCTAACACGTCCTTGACGTGTGCTTCCTAAAATAATCCCAATGTTTAATTTTGTCATTGTTTTTTCCTCCTTATTTGATTCACCAAATAGTCTACCTAAAAAACCCAACTTCAACACCACCTATATAGATTTTTTTATCTAAAAAATTACGTAGTGTTCATATTAAACAAAACACTCTTTGCAGGATTTTCTCCCACACTATAACTCCAATAAATCTCCAATTAAAGTATTATTAATTTAAATATCTTTAATTCAAAGTAATCTTATAATATTTCTCTTTCCATGTCAACGTATTTAACTTTTGGTTTTTGAAAGATATTTAAGGTAACCTAAAAAAACATAATAAAACCACTCAGCAAAGTCGGCTAAGTGGTTTTATTGAATGGTGTCAGGCACCAGCTATTATCCAGTTTTCACATCATACTTACGTTCGTCCTGTACAAAGAGGATGCCAAGTTCGTGGTGGTCACCTTCGTAAAGGGCACGTTGGACGAAACGGATCTCTCCATTAGTATCGAGGACTTCCAGCTTGCAGTGAGCGCGATTTTTTTGCAGTGCTTCATAAAACACCTTTTCATCACGAACCAATACGCCATTTGCTTTAGAGACAATTTCTCCCACCTGCAAACCCATTTTACTCGCTGGTGACTCGGGAATAACACCAATAATCATCAGGCCTTGATTCTTTTTGGAAAAATAAAACGGGAGATTGTCATCCTTCATGCCTGTGAGTAAGCTAATGATTTCACGACCGAGAACAGCTAGCGCAGCAGTTCCAATCGAACTAAGCGGGAACCAGTAGCCTGCAACTGAAAGAAGTGTAATGAACACCCCAAGGACGATTACCCGGCGGCCATGAAGTTGAATAGCAATCTTGGGCAGCATTCCTTTCACTTGCTGGTGAAAACCAATCGCGAATGGAACAAAGATGAACGTGTACTCTTTAGCCCCCAAATGGAAGACAGGCCACCAATCAAAAGGAAGATGCAGTGCATTACCTGGAATAAGTAGGAATAACGGCAGCATCCAGAGACGCTTCCCTTCATGTAATCCTATATTTTGACCGCGTTTACTTTTGGCAAGTTTAGGCGATGTCCCATAACTGCCCTTTTTAAATATCAGGATCCCTTCTGCAATGATCAGCAGACCGAGCACAATGACAATAGAAGGATAGATCTTGTCACTTAATTCATGGAACGACTTTGAAAAAAGCGGAATCGACCAATTATTTTCAGCAATCAGTATGATCGTGAAAAAGGCTGCCCCAACAGTATATACAGGCGATATCCAACGTACATTGGTGGTCAATGACCACAAAAATGTAAATCCCGCTATAAGCAGGATGGCTGCGAATGGAACGGTAATCCCTGCCGCAACAATAATTAGCGAAAGCACAAGTCCGATCACAAATCCGAGTGGAAATAACTGCCGAAGTTCGAAATAGGCGTCATGTGCCCGAATATGAAAATTTTTCCGCTCACGTTTCACCCTCATAACGCCTAAAATCCCTGTAAGGAAAACGAGATAGTATAAAACAGGATGAAGAAATAACATGCCTGTCCCTTTCAGAAGTTCCACAAGCCATATTTGCACCAATTCCTGCCACCT
Organism: Neobacillus drentensis; assembly: GCF_036962765.1. GTDB lineage: Bacteria > Bacillota > Bacilli > Bacillales > Cytobacillaceae > Neobacillus > Neobacillus drentensis_C. The sequence goes on along the minus strand of NZ_JBALOS010000011.1, from coordinate 26,053 downwards.
GCCTCTATTAAATTTCTAGTAATCTATTATGGAAAAGTCTCCTAAAGAGTATTTTACCAAATTGCCAACACAAAACATATTGCTAGTTTTTAGAAAATGGTAAAAATATTATACCAATAAAGATCAAAAGAAAAACAGAGGCTTTTTGCCCCTGCTCTACTCTTTAGTAATTAAACGCAATGCTGTTTGCAACTGAAGATCATTTTTCTCTTTTTTCATCTCTTGAATAGCTGCTTCTTCAAGCTTGGCAGCTGTTTCCGGACCAATTTTCCCTGTTGGCTCTATGGCCGCTTGGAGCTGGAAGCCTTTAACGGCCATGGCCGTTTCCTTGCTGAAATATCCATCCGTCCGCCCTGGAGCAAATCCTAAGCCTGCTAACACTTCTTGGGCGTTCTTAACTTGCTCATTGTTCATATCCTCTTCTAATGCTTCCTCTACTTGAATCGGATGAGTGGCGAAGATGGCTGGCTGTTTAATGGCCACATCGGGCTCGATTCCTTTTTTATGAATCCAATGTCCTTCTGGGGTCAGCCACTTAAATAACGTTAGCTTGATGTTGCTTCCATCCCCCATCGGTACCGCCTGTTGAACCGTGCCCTTTCCGAATGTAGTTTCGCCGACAAGTTGGTAACCATCCGCTTCTTGTAAGGAACCAGCAAGAATTTCAGATGCGGAGGCACTGCCTTTGTTGACAAGGACAAGCACAGGATAATCCTTTTTCTCGGTAAGATTAGAGAAGTAGCGTTTTCTTTCACCGTTCCGCTGTTGAATTTGGACATATGGCTTATCTTTTGGAACAAATTCCTTTAATATCTCACCGACACTGTCTAAAAGGCCGCCTGGATTTCCACGCACATCAATAATCAAGCCTTTTATATTATCGTTTTCTAAGGCAGATAATTCCTTTTCAAAATCAGCTGCCGTATCTTCTGAAAACGAAGTGATTTCGATATAGCCAATTTTTTTGCCATCCTGTTTTTTTATAGAAGCATGGACCGTTTCAAGTGGAATTTCATCGCGGGTGACATCAATGACGAGCGGATCCGTTAACCCTTTTCTTGCAATAGATAATTGTACCTTTGTTCCTTTTTTGCCGCGGATTTTAAGTGTTGCTTTATTCAAGTCCAACCCTTCAACACTTTTACCATCCACTTCTAAAATTTGATCATTTGGTTTGATGCCTGCTTTTTCGGCCGGAGAATTTTTGAACGGCGAGACGATTACAATCTTCCCATCCACCATCCCCACTTCGGCACCAATACCTTCAAAGGACGATTCCAAGGTTTGGGTGAATTGCTGGGCTGTTTCCTTGTCCATATAGACTGAATAGGGATCTTTTAGGACGGACAACATCCCTTGGATCGCACCTTCTACCAACTTTTCCTGATCTACTTTTTCAACATACCTGCTTAAAATAAGATCATAGGCATTCTCTACTTTTGCTAGATCTGCTCCTTTTTCTACCTCAGTTATTCCATTATCCTTGGTGGTTTGCACTTGTTCTAGTTTCTTACTGCTGCCATTATGATCTAACAACTGCATACCTGCATATGTGCCTCCCGCTCCTGTCAGGAGCGAACCTGTCATCAACAGGGCAATCCATCTACGATTCATCCCAATCCTCCTCGAGTTAAAAATGCCTGTCCTAATTATTTTTCTAAAAAGGCACCAAATTCCTGCCCGTTTATTAACATATATGTAACGATTGGACGAGTTATGATGATCGATAGGTATAAAAAAGAAGAAGCACGAGGCTTCTTCCAATTTTTTATGGTAGTGGAACTATGCCAACAGGATTGATTGCATAACGCTTATCCTGCGTCCATGGTCCTTTATGGAGTTCAAAATGCAAATGCTGCCCTCTTGAGGCACCAGTATTACCCATTAGGCCAATCTTTTGGCCTTTTTTCACGCTAGCCCCGCTTCCGACATAACGTTGGGTCATATGGGCATAAACGGTTGTATAAACTTGTCCATTAATCGAGTGAGAAACGAAAATACAATTTCCATACGTGCTAGAATAATAGGATCTGATAACCACACCATTTGCTGCAGCTACAATTGGCACCTTAGTTCCGTTGGCAATATCAACACCATAGTGATTCCCGTCACCGCGGCCGCCAAAACCAGAACTACGATATCCTGCAGCCGGCTGCGTCCAGGATCCACCGGAAACATTAGGTGCGGGAATAGATTGAGACCCACTATTATTTCCATTGTTCGAGTTCGTGTTTCTTTTCGCTTCTTCCGCTGCTCTTCTTTGTGCCTCTTTTTCATTTTGAATGGCCTGTTTAATAGCCGCCTCTTGAGCAGCAAGAATTTGCTCCTCCTCTTGCAGCTCCATCATACCTTCATGGGCTTCTTCTTCCTGGTCTTTAAGGCTTGCTAATAGTTTATCTTTTTCTTTCTTTTGTTCATTCAATTGCTGATTCATATTTTTTAAGTCTGCTAGCATCTTTTCGAGGCTGGAAAGATCTTTTTCTACTTTTGCTTGTTTCTGCGCAAGTTCCACTTTATCGGCCTCATGCTGCTTAATAATATCTTGGTCTGCCTGCATGATGGTGGCAACCGCATTGGCCCTGTCAATAAAATCGCTAAAGCTCGTTGAACCCATTAGCACATCCAAATAATTGACCATGCCGCCATTTTCTTGATAGCTTCGAGCTCGATCCTTTAAAAGCACATTTCTCTTTTTAATCCGCTCTTGGATCACCTTTGTTTCAGCTTGCAGTTTCGTAATCTCGGCTTTTGTATTTTTTATTTTTTCCGATTTATCATCTATTTTTGTGATTGTATCGTCAATTGCAAAATCAAGGCGTTTCATTTCACTCTTTACATCTGCCTGCTGACTTTTCAATGTGTTAATCTTACTATTTGCTTGATTAATACCTGATTGTATATTGGTACGTTTGTCGTGGATTTTATTTTGTTCACCTTTTAGACTAGAGATTGATTCAGCTTCTGTTTTACCAGGAACTCCACCAAAAATGGTCCCCATTCCAACCGTTGCAGCAATGGCAAACGTAATTATTGATTTGTTCATTTTCCGATTACTCCTCCCTTTCATTCTATGTACAGGTAAATCATGTTTATCTGTTTGTGGACGAATGTTGTTGTACAAAAACATTTTGAGTGACTCATGCGTCTATTCTAGGAATAGGTCGGACGGCAACAATAAATCAGGAAGGATATGATAGCATCCTTCCTGACTTAATAAGATTCATACGTAAATCTTTCGACGTAAGCGAAGAAAGTGCAGTCCTGATACGGACATTTCAGCGTTTTCTGCTTATACCTTTAAGAATTTTCTAACGGACATTAAGCTTCCCCAAATTCCAATCAGTGCACCCATTAAAATCAGAATGCCGGAAACTTGGTACATAAATGGGTCAAATGGAAGAACCTTGATAAAAGTACCTTCAAGCCTTGGGCCAATATAATCATAAGCACGATAATAGGCAATTGAAATCAGGATAATTGGTAAAATCGACCCCATCACACCGAGCCATAGTCCTTCTAAGAAGAACGGCCAACGGATAAATGTATTCGTTGCTCCTACTAATCTCATAATCTTAATTTCTCTGCGTCTTGCAATAATCGTAATTTTAATTGTATTAGAGATTAAGAAAATAGCCGTAAAAAATAAGCCGATAATCAATACCACTCCAACGTTGCGGCTTGCATTAATAAACTTAAATAATTTTTCCACCTTGCCTTGGCCATACTTTACCTTGGCAACATAATTAGATTTTTTGATTTGTTCTGCTACTTGCATCGTATCTGTTGGTTTTTTAGTTTTAACGATAAATACATCGTTTAAGGGATTGTCCTGTTCAAAAAGTTTAAACGACTTACCTTCTTCACCAAGACTATTCACTAAATTGTCTAGTTCATTCTGTTTGGAGGAGAAAGTGACACTTTTTACTTCAGGCATACTTTCAATATCAGTTTTTAATTTTTGCTGATCCTGTGCGTTTGCAGCAACATCGATATGAACGCGAATTTGCACATCATCTTCAATGGTTTGCGCTACTCTGTTAAGATTCATCATAATAACGAAAAAGACACCAACTAAAATCAAGGTAACGGTAACAGCACTTACGGATGCAAAGGTCATCCAGCCATTTCTACTGATATTCTTTAAACTATCTCGAGAGTGACGGCCAATTGTTCTAATTTTCATAACCGTATTCACCTCTTTCATCATCACGCACGATTTTTCCGCCTTCTATGGCAATCACACGATGCATCAATGTATTAACAATCTCTCGGTTATGGGTTGCCATAATAATAGTCGTACCTCTTGAATTAATCTCTTCAAATATTTTCATGATTTCCCATGATGTTTCAGGGTCAAGGTTTCCGGTAGGCTCGTCCGCAATTACGACTTTCGGCGAATTGACGATAGAGCGGGCAATCGAAACGCGTTGTTGCTCCCCGCCTGAAAGCTCGGACGGCAGCATCTTGATCTTATGCTTTAAGTTAACAAGGTCGAGAACTTCCATCACTCGTTTCTTAATAACCTTTGGCTGGGCTTCAATAACTTCTAAAGCAAAGGCCACATTTTCATAGACCGTTAATCTCGGCAGCAGTTTAAAGTCTTGAAAGACCACGCCCAGATTCCTGCGGAAAATAGGTACCTTTTTCATTTTTAATTTTGCGAGGTTTACACCATTCATAGTGATCGTCCCTGAAGTGGGAACTTCTTCACGGTACATCATTTTTATGAAGGTAGATTTTCCGGCACCACTTGGTCCGACGACATAGACAAATTCGCCCTGGTTGATCCGGACGTCTATCCCATTAATGGCTGAAACTCCATTAGGGTACTTTTTATAAACATCTTGTAGTTCTATCATTTTTATCACCTTTATTTAAAGATTTTCGAATTTTTTTCGACAAAAATCTTTATTTATTTGCAAAATGGACTAGGATAACAAAAAATATGTGCATAATTTCGCATAAATCTATTATAACATCATAAATTGCTAAAAAAAGCGGTAAAAATATTACAGTTTCTTTTCAAAGAATTACAAAACCCGACAATTTTTTCGTTGTCCGCAAAAAAAAAAACGCCCTGTTTTTTACAAACAGAACGCTTCTTGAGACTTTTATTTCTTGGCTGCGAGCCACTCTGCAACTTGCTCAGCATCATTGCCGGTTACTACCTTTGGTGGCATTTGACCTCTACCATTATTAATAATATTTAATATATCGTCTTTAGAGTACTTTGAGCCAACCTTCGTTAGATTTGGTCCCACACCACCCGTAAGATCGCCACCATGACAACTGGAGCATTTTTGATCAAATATCTTCGCTCCTGCATCACTGGTTGCTGTGTCCGTACCTGTGTCTTTTCCTGTGTCTTTTCCTGTGTCTTTTCCATTGTCGTTGCCTCCGCAGGCAGCTAGTCCCATCACTAATGCAGTACCCATCAACAATGTTAACAACTTCTTCTTCAATGCAATACCTCCTTCAGAAAATATTACCACCAATGCCCTATTATACCAATTCTACGCCCGTTTGAAACCCTCGCCTAACACCTCAGCAGCATCCATAACGACCACAAATGCAGATGGGTCAAGGGCTTTAACCAATTGTTTCAATTTAGTGAACTCTGATTGATCAACAACGCACATCAGAACTGGCCGTTCATGGTCAGTAAAACCACCATATGCTGATAGTTTTGTCACACCACGGTCAATTTTATTCAAAATTCCTTCACGAACTTCTTGTTGTTTATCTGTTATAATCATCGCCATTTTTGACCGGCCAAAGCCTACCTGAATCAGGTCAATTGTTTTGCTTGTTACATATAGGGCAATTAAGGCATACAACCCCTTTTCGATATCAAACACAATTGAAGCTGCGAGAACGATTAATCCATCGATCATAACAACGCATCGGCCGAGCGTAAAGCCTGTATATTTATTAATGATTTGAGCTAAAAGGTCTGTTCCTCCAGTCGATGCCTTCCCCCTAAACACGATGCCGAGACCAAGCCCTACACCAATTCCCCCAAACAAAGCCCCTAGGAGGGCGTCATTCGTCCAAGGCTCTAAATTTTTGGTAAAGAAAACAATAAATGGTAAAAAAATCGTTCCCACAAGGGTTTTCATACCAAAATGCTTTCCTAACAAGACCACGCCAGCTATAAATAAGGGAATGTTAAAAGCCCACTGTACGTAGGCTGGTTCCCACCCTAGCACCGATTTCAGAATCGTACTAATGCCGCTGACTCCGCCTGAGGCCACTTGGTTTGGAAGTAAAAAAACGTTAAAGGCAAGAGCAATGATGCCTGCGCCAATTAATACGAAAAGATAATCGACTGCTATTCTCATTTTCGGATAAGTTCGTGTTAAATTACTCAATATATTCATAAAGCTACTCTCCTCAAAGTATCTTTCTTTTAAATGCTTTTTTCACACCGAAAGTGAGTATAGCATGGGCAAATTTTAGTGTAAATGGCATTAAGTTGACGTGGTAAAGGACTAAAATTTCTCTTAGCATTTGTCAATCAACTAGTTTTTATAAGGATTGTTCCCATTCGTACATTTAGCGATTGTTTTGGCAAAAAAATGTTCATTAAATGTTTTAAAAATATGAGTAATCGGCATATAAATCCCAAAAGAAAAGCCTTTGCCGAATTGGTCGGCAAAGGCTTTTCTTATTTATGTTTCAAATCATATTACGAAATTCTCGATCTTAGATACGCATTAATAAACTGGTCCAAATCTCCGTCCATAACGGCCTGAACATTCCCGCTTTCTGTGCTAGTACGGTGATCTTTCACCATTGAATACGGATGGAAAACGTAAGAACGGATTTGACTTCCCCAGCCGATTTCTTTCTGTTCGCCGCGAATTTCGAGCAGTTCTTGTTCCTGGCGCTCAATTTCCAATTGATACAACTTAGATTTCAACATTTTCATGGCGGCTTCACGGTTTTTAATCTGTGAGCGTTCGGATTGGCACGTCACCACCACACCTGTTGGCAGGTGGGTAATCCGGACAGCCGAATCAGTAGTATTGATATGCTGTCCACCCGCTCCTGTTGCACGATACGTATCAATTTTTAGATCCTCAGTACGGATATCCACTTGAATTTCCTCATTAAATTCAGGCATAACTTCACAAGAAACGAAAGAGGTATGGCGTCGGCCTGAGGCATCAAAAGGTGAAATCCGAACAAGACGGTGTACACCTTTTTCCGCTTTTAAGTAGCCATACGCATTATGCCCTTTAATTGCAAGTGTAACACTCTTAATTCCCGCTTCATCACCAGGCAAGTAATCAAGTGTCTCGACCTTAAAGCCCTTTTTCTCTGCCCAACGAGTATACATCCGAAGCAGCATCGAGCCCCAGTCTTGTGATTCTGTTCCACCGGCACCCGGGTGAAGTTCCAAAATCGCATTATTTTTATCGTACTCCTCGCTTAGGAGAAGCTGCAGTTCAAATTGACTCAAACGAGCTGTTAGCTGTTGGAGTTCATCCTCCAACTCAGCACGTAATTCTTCATCATTTTCTTCTTTGACCAGTTCATAGGTTAATTCCAAATTCTCAAAGCTGTTATTCAGATCATAAAATTCATTGACCTGATCCTTTAATCCATTTGCTTCACTAATGACTGTCTGCGCTGCTTGCTGATCATTCCAAAATTCAGGCTGGAGCATCTCATCATCTAGTTCAGCAATTCTTGCTTCTTTATTCTCAAGGTCAAAGAGACCCCCTAAAGTCCGCTAATTTCTTAGCTGTTTTTTCAAGTTCATTACGAATTTCTGCTAATTCCATTTTCTTCACCTCTATAAAAATTAAAAATATCCTGTCTTGTATTTTATTCTGAAAACGCTCCTCAGATTCTTAACCATTATAGCGTGAGAACAGCCTAAATTTCAAAGTTTGGTCATTAAAAAGTATAAACCTTCCAAAATGGTTGAATGAAAGAAAAAAATAACGAGCAGAGATTGACCCCGCTCGTTTTATTATGGAGTAATCCTTTTAGGTGCATGCGCCGTATCTAAAAAGGATTTACTATCGCTATGACATTCTGAGCATGTTTTTGTACTTTCCCTGTCATGACCATCATTTTCTGGATTAATTGGATCTCCTGTTTCTTTATCGTAGATTGCTTTGCCTTGTTTACTATAAAGATCTGTTTTGCCATTATGGCATGATAGACAGAATTTACGTTGAGCATCAGCATCCCACTCATCTGTAGTTTTATTAAACCAATTATCATCAAGTTGATCGTTTTCAGGCTTTTGACCTTCCAGCTTAATATTTCCAAGTTCCGGCCTTAGCATCTTAATATTACTTGCTCCGTGAGTTTCATGACACTCAGCACAAGGAAACTGGCCATTTAACGATAGACCGCTATCTGTTGTCACTTCGATATTATGTCCTGATTGACTTTTATAGGTTCCATCAGTATAGTACTTTTCAATATCTATCTTTTTTCCATTTGTATGACAGCTAAAACACAAGGAATTGTCACTTGGATCCCCGGTAGCGGATCCTGCCTTTTTATAATGATAGTAAGGATCGGTCCCCACTTTAGGGTGCAAACTGTTTGGGTTTTCTTTTGTCCCAGGGTTATGTGGATCATGACAACTAGAACAGGAAACACTTGAATCTGTATAATGTTTACTATGACTAGTATTTTCCTCTATCTTTGGTGAACCTGTCCCGTCATGACAGGCCATACACATATCATTTTCATTCGAACCCTTTTCACCCTTAATAAGAAATTCATTGGTTCCATTATGGGTGCTATGGCAAAAGGCGCATGCATTTGTTACAACCGAAAAAGGTCCATGTATAGCATCATTATCCATCGATACATCGTCCACTCTGTCCACCTGAAAACGGGTATCTACATAATCACTAATTGTAGTGAACTTTAGGAATCTAGGAATAATAACCTTCCCCGTTTGGCTTGAGAATTTCGGGTTTAAGTATACATAATAGCTTGTGCTAGGTTTAAAGTTTTGTTCAGGTGTAAAGGTATAAACATACGATTTGAGATTATCTTGTAATACAGTGGTTGCTATTAAGTTCTCATCTCCTTTAATATCTCCAAATGCAGTTAACAAAGATTGTGTTTTCGCTAAAGGCTCCGTACTTCTAACATCTACTAATATCACATAATTCAAAGGTACACGCGTCATATCTTCCACAGGTAGGAAACTGCTAGGTACATCCTTCCCAGGATCATATTGATCTGCACTATCTTTGGGAATTAGGTACATCTTAGCCATATATGGCCTTGTCCCTGCCTCATCAGCGGATAATTGAATAGAAGCAATATCTTTAGTGGACGTTGTGCTTCCATCCATTTTTGGAGTGGTTTCTTTAGTCGTACCTTTATCTTCATTAGTTATCACTACTGGATTTTGGGATCCATTATCCGCTGCTTCAAGAGTTTCTTCTGTTTCCACAGTCCCCTCTGACATAATAGTAAATGAACGATCAACCTTTGCGCTTATCCCCTCCTCATCAGTGGCAACAAACGTTAGGGTATGATCTCCTTCACTAAAATCTTTTGAATAGGAAAAGTCTACAACTTTATCTTTAGGAGTAAGCGTAAGCTTTCCTTCAGAAGTAACATCAATAGGCTGCGGAGAGGAGTCAACCTGTTCAAAAACCTGGACTGAGAGTTTATTTGGAGTAGTTAGATCATCCGAAATGGTTCCTGCCACTTCAACCATTGGAGTTGTATACATTGTTCCTTCATCCGGAGTTACAATCTGTACTTCGGGAACAGCCGATGCCGATACAACTATGTTATCAGGAGAACTAAAAAGGAGTGAACTAAGGACAACGCTCCAAATAACAATGTATGAAATTAGCTTTCGGTTGCAGTTCTTCCTTTTCATACGATTCATCCTTTACTTTTTGAAAAATAGGTATTTATTACGTAATCAATTATATCAACTGAATTAACATTAATTATCGACGTTACGTTAAATATTTTTGACATTTTCAAAACGAGATGCAAAAATAAAACAAGGTAACAATAGTGATATTGCCACCTTGTTTAATGTGAATTATTGGAGCAAACAATATAGTAGGGCTATTTGTTTGCTTTTTTTATTACTTAATTAAAGATTTACCCGAATAATCTCCACCAGGAACTAAATAGTTCTTATAATCTGTTGCATTTGGATAGTTAGTGGTTCCAGGTGTATTAGCAATTTGGTGTGTAGATTGGTGACAAGCCCAACATACAGCCATGTTTGTAAATCTCTTTAAAGCAGAAGAGCCTGATTTACTTACATCTTTCATGTAAGCTTTAGCTTGAGCTTCTGTCCATGCTTTTCCCCCATCAGCAACTGGTTTTTGTAAATCTGTGATTGTTTTACCAGCTGTGTCTCTTAATAGAGTAATGTCTGTACCGTGTGCATAGTGACATGCTGTACAGCTTCGGCCTTGTTTTGTACTGTTAGTTGTGTGAGTATAGTGGACACCATCAGCTCTAGGTCCATTTTCTCTATTTTTCATATAGTCGTCATGGCAAGATGCGCAGAACTCTGAATAGTTCAATTTATAATCATAAACCTGTGCTTGAGTTAAGCCATCAGCAGGTTTATTATAGATACCACTTGACTTGTAAATTTTTAATCCTGATAAACCTGTAGCGCTGTTGATATCCGCATATGCAGGATCTTCTACTAAATTAAGCTTAATTGCTTTTGTTCCGACTGGAACAGAATTCAATTTAGTAATTGTTTCCGTATAGCCAACGATAGTGACATTATAATTGCCACCGTATTGTTTGCCAGCCACTGTTTCATTTAATAAACGATCGTTAGCTGATCCATGTGGATTATGACAGCTTGAGCATTCAAATGTAGCAGTAGATTTATTAACTAACGCACCTGGAGCTGCACTCACGGCTAAGTCTGAATCTACACTGTGCATAGAAGCACTCATTTCGTGTGATCCGATAATACCAGCTTCACTAGCTTTTGTAACGTCATAAAAACCCATTGTGCCATCATGGCAGGACATACAAAGTTCATATTCGCTGCTCTTCATAACTAGCATTTCATTTTCCCCGTTGTGAGTACTATGGCAGTTAGCGCAAGCGTTTGTGTTATTTTGGAAGTTACCATGTGTTTTGTGTGTATTGGTATTTCCGAAGTTATCCACTGTTCCAGCATTAGGTGGTAGAGTAACCTCTGCGGCAGAAGCAAATGCTCCAAACATGCTTAATAAAATAAGCATTAATAAGGTAGACAAGCTAATTTTCAACTTACCCATTTCTAGAAAACCTCCCAATTTTCTTTCTCTTCTCTCTTTTTCTTTCTTTTCTCTTTTTGGTGAAATGAAACACTAGGTACTCTTTTTTTCACCACCCCCTTAAAAGGACAGTAATTACTATATGTACCTTTTACTAGTACAAATCCGTTCAAAAATCTTTATGTTTTCAATAACTAACCATATGGGAGGTAGATGGGTCGTTTTGGTTATGTTCAATTTTAGTATATAGGTTATATCTCTATTAAATTTTTAAATTTATTCAAAACAAGGTAACAATAAATAGATATTGCTACCTTGTTTTAAGTTAATATTTGCTTCAAACAATTATTTGTTCGTTAAAGATTATTTAATTTTTGCTCTACCTTTAAGTCTTCCAGTTCCATCTAGGAATTGAGGATCGATTTGTCCTGGAGCAATACTTGTTCCGTGACAAGCAAAACATACTGCCATGTTAGTGAATTTCTTTAAAGAAGAACCTTTTGCGCTTACATCTTTCATGTATGCTTCAGCTGTTTCTTGTGTAAATAGATTTTTTCCTTCAGCATCTTTTACCTGTAGTAAATCAGCTACAGTTCTTCCTGCAGCATCCAACATAATGGTAGCATCAGTACCGTGTGCATAGTGACATGCAGCACAGCTTCTACCTTGGCTTGAGCTGTTAGTTGTGTGTGTATAAGTATCATGTGTGTGTATTGCAGTGATTGGAGAACCAGTGCTAGGTTTTCCAGGAATAGGGCTTGATGATGTACCTGCGTTTCTCTTAGCAAAATAATCGTCGTGACAAGCACCACAGAATTGAGAATAATAGATCTTATCATTTACACCATTGTAACTAGCTAATCCTTTTGGACCATTTGATTTTAGAATCTTTAATCCACCAGTACCAGTTAAAGCATTAAGTTCTGCATATGCAGGATCCTCTGTTAAATCTAGAACGATCGTTTTGGTACCTGTTGGAGCAGGGGTTTGAACACCATTTACTAAAGATGTGGCAAATGCTTTACCTGCAACCGTTTCATTTAGTAATCTATCATTAGCAGAACCATGTGGATTGTGGCAGCTAGAGCATTCTAAGTCAGCAGTAGAATTATTTAAATATCTACCAGGAGCACTTCCAACTTTTAAACCTGAATCAACGTTGTGCATAGAAGAACTTAAGTGTGAGTCATCAAAAGTACCTGCACCGCTAGACTTTGTCACGTCATAAAAACCCATTGTGCCATCATGACAAGACATACAAAGCTCATATTCTCCTTCTTTCATTAACAACATCTCGTCTTCCCCATTGTGAGTGCTGTGACAGTTTGCACAAGAGTTGGTGTTGTTTTGGAAATTACCGTGTGTTTTGTGTGTACTTTTGTTACCAAAGTTATCAACGTCACCTACATGAATGCCAGGTGCTGGATTAGTTGAAGTTGGCGGTACACCATCTTCTGCAAAGGCAACAGCACTGAATAAGCCTAGCAAAAACAGCACAAGAACAGTTGATAACCCCAATCTGATCTTACTCATTCTTAAAACCTCCCAAAGTACTCTCTCTTTTTTTTAATAGACTGTGGTTCACCAAAAAGTATGGAACTTTTTTTCGTCATCACCTCCTTAGAAGAAGGAGTACTAGTAGAAAACGGATACTCTTTGGTTGACTGTATCTGTTACGAACAGCGTATCTCTATCGTCAATGAATAGACCATTTGGGAGATATAGCTGACCGTCTTCCGTCCCCATTCCACCTAATTCAAATAATTGTTTTCCATCTTTATCAAAAGCAAAAATATTATGTGAAAGATTGTTAACTACATAAACATTACCTTTTGAATCGACAGCAACTCCTCTAGGATTCAAGAAAGTAGGATCACCCTTTCCATCATTTGAGCCATTAATGATTTTGACAAATTTACCCTCTTTACTAAAAACTTGGACTCTATTATTCCCAGAGTCTGTCACATAAATATTTTTATCAAAATCAACTGTGACTGCATTAGGTGCGATAAATTTTCCTTTATCCACACCAGCTCCGCCAATTTCAAGTAACTTTTTTCCGTCTAATTTGAACACAAACAATTTGTTTGCTTTAATATCGGTAATATAAAGCTTTTCATCGAAGATACGGAGTCCACCTGGTGATTTTAAAACTTTTTCCTTATCACTAAAGTATTTAATGAATTTACCTTCTGAATTGAATATGGAAACATTGCCATTGTACATATCAGCTACATAAATGTTGCCTTCTTTATCTCCAGAGATTCCATAAGGAAATTTAAATTCGCCTTCTTTCGTACCTTCTTTTCCGAATTTAAAAACAGAAGTACCCGATTGATCAAACACTTGAATTTGTTTGTTATTTGTATCACTTACATAAACAAATTCACCGATTTTCGCTACATCCATTGGTTTATTTAATGGTTGGTTAAATTCACCGTACAATGCATTTGTATATACTGGAGTTGCACTTGGGTCAACTTTTGCTACAATCGGCTTTATTTTAGAATCTAAATTTAAGAAAAAGACTGCTGCGAAGAAGGCAACGGAAAGTGCGACAATGCTACTCATTAATATATATACAGTTCTCTTTTTCAAGGTTGGTCAGCTCCTTCTATTTGTTGTCCTTGACTTTCGCAGCAATTCTCTCTAAGCCTTTAGTTGCTGGTTTGTAAAGCGGATCATACGTTAAAGCCTCTTTGAAAAATTTTTCTGCTTCCTTATATTCACCTTGATCTTCTGCCACTCTGCCAATTTCCGTAATAACATCTGTGTTAGTAGGCATGATCTTAAGGGCCTCTTTAAGAGATTCATTTGCGTCTTTATACATCTTCAAATCTCGATATACCATACCAAGTAATAAATGGGCTTTAAAATTACGAGGTCCAAGTTCAACTGCCTTCTGGGCCTGCTTTAATGCATCGTTGTATCTTTCTTCATCGATATAAACGAGACCAAGGTTGAAATAGGCTCCAAAGTATTTGCTGTCAAGATCGGTTGCAACTTTCATTTGCTTGATTGCATCATCGTTATCACCTTTTAAAAAGTAGGAGTATCCTAAGTTTACACGGTGCTCAGGATTATTCGGCTCTGAGTCCACTAATCCTTGATAATAATCAATCTGTTGATCGATTCTTGCTTGATCTGTTTTAGACCATAAAAATTGATCACTTATATAGTAGCCTGCACCTAAGCTTACGACTAAGGTAGCAACTAAGATTAATAAAGCTTGCCATTTAGTAAAATACTTATTTTTTTCCTTCTTGAACTTCGTTCTTTCATTTATTTCTAGTTCTGGATTGATTGGCAGCTCTTTCGCTTCCATAATATCCACCTCGAATTTCGCTAGTTTTTTCAAGATAACCTCTGATCAAGTTGTTAGGTAAGGAAATATTCCTAGTAAGCCCGATCAGAGATAACGATCACAGATATTGATAAATAAATAGAAAACTATTGCTTATGACAATTTTCACAACTTGGTTTAGAATGGCAGGTGTAGCACTTCGCTGATGGTCCTTGCACTCCATCCAATGAAATCGGATGTCGTTCCTTCCAACCCTGCTTTTGACTATGGCTGCTTGGATGACACGAAGAACAAACTACCTGATTACCACCTGGTGTATTAGTTTTTTTCGTATCATGACACGCTTTACATGTTTCTTGGCTTTTGTTAGCAATGGTTCCATGATTTTTGTAAAAATTACTATCATGGCTGGTTGGCCGCTTTTTATGACAATCTTGACAGAAAGTATTTTCTTTTGCGTAGTTATAATGGTTCTTTTGTTTAGCAAGTGCATTATCCTTATTAAGGAAACTTGCCACCACTGATACATCGCCATAACCTTCTAACGGTTCTTTGGACATGTCACTATGACACTGGTTACATTTCTTTAAATTCTCTGCAGCTTGCTTTCCGTGTGTTTTAGATTTAAAACCCGCTTCTTTATGGCTTTTTGGAACCATTCCTGTTTTATGACACGCTGAACATTCATTTGTTACTTTACGAGCCTTATGACAATCTATACAGGTGTCCATATCTGGACGTGTAAATTTTAAATCTGCCATTGCCGATGTACCGGTTTTACTATCCCATTTATCGTAATCTGTTTGGAAAGTCATTTTCCGATCAGCAATTTTGCCATGGGCTATACCGTTATGACATTGAATACATTCAATATCTTTATTTTTATGTTTATCATGAGGAATGATAATGTCTCCAGATGCTGTGATCTCCCGTTTCGAAACATCGTGACATGACTCACAGGCACTATCAGGTATTTCCTTTGGCATTCTGATAGGAGCGGTGTATGTCTGTGTTGCTTTCTTATACGCCTGCATTAATCCGTTTGCTTTGGCTTTAGCATATTCTTCTGTACCCGAGCCTATATGACACTTAACGCAATCCACTTCGCTATGTGTGGACGCCTTCCACGTATAATACTCCGGCTTCATCTCATGGCATGAGGAGCAGAAACTTGAACTGGAAGTAGTTTCTACTCCTATTAGTCCTAATGAGAAAAAGACGAGGATAAATAGCAATGCTACTGTTAAATATTTATATACCTTGTAGCGAGTCCGTGGAGGGGAGATCTGATCCTTGATTTCTTTTTCCATTATTTACCCTCCTCTAGAACGATTTCCGTTTATTTCTTATCATCTTTAAAGCCAGTTCTATGACAGTATTGGCAATAAACATCTGTTGGTGCTTTTGCATTAGTTGAGTCTGCTTTTGGTTTATCACGGTCATGGCAAACAAAGCATTCAGCTTTCTGGTCACTTGTTTTGGCCCTAGATGCATGCGCAGTCAACCATTGATTGCTTTCCCCATGTCCAGAGGGACGATCAGAGTGACAGGCACTACAGAATTTATTCGTACGTGCTTGTTCTTTTGCAAGTGTTACGTTTGGTGTATACTTCACTTTTTGATTACCCATTTTAAGAAGTGAGATGATGTCTTCTTTTGGAATTTCCCTTACCCATTTTGAATCTTGGTGACAGTTCATACATTTATCTAGTTGTTGAACAGCAGTACCGCCGTGATTATTGCCCCAATCAACATTTTTATGCGTTTTAGGAATTTCAGTTTTTTTGTGACAAGTTTCACATTCCATTGAAACCTTAACATCTTTCTTTTGCTTTCCGATCGCTTGTAAAATGATATCTTGCGTTTTTTCATCGTGCGCGGCAGTTACTTCCTCCGCATTTTCGCCTTCTGTGGTTGATATTGTTGCCGTTTCTTTTGTTGCTTCAATGTCATTTTCTTCCAGTTTTTTCTCGACTTCTTCCGGATTAACCGGTACGTTATAAGCTGGATCTTTCCAAGGCTTTTCGCCGTTATTTACTTTGTCATGGCAGTCAATACACGTACCCATGTTAGGTCTCACGTATTTCTTTTCCATTAATTTCTCCGCACTCTTTACAGTCCATTTGCCGCGAACTTCTTCGACGTTGATCCCGCGGGTTGCCATCTTAGCGTGAACAACACCGGCATGACAGGTAATACAAGGAATATCTTTTTCGATATGGCCTTTATGGTTAACCTTTAGGTCTCCAGATGCCGTAACAAGACGGTTCTTTGAGTGACATTGCAAACAGTTTTCGTTCGAAACGGCCTCTTCTTCGGTTTGAACGATTTGTTCAGGAACACCCGTTACATGGTAGTACACTTCTTTCATTGATTTCATTTTGTGGGTAATCATATTGGTAAAACCAGGCTTGATATGACACTGTACACATGTTATCTGGTTGTGAGCACTCGCTGTATAGGATGAATACTCTGGTGCCATTTCGTGACAGCTCGCACAGAATGTCGGAGAATTAGTTAATGAAAGAACCCCGTATCCTCCACCAAAAACAATGATACAACCAACAAGGGAAACAAACAGTAATTTCCACCTGTTCACTGGATTCTTCCAGTCAATCCCTCGAAACTTTCCCCATAATCCGCGAATCAGGCCAACTTTTTTTCTATCTTCTCTACTTTCGGGATCTATATTTTTATTTTTTTTCCCCCATATGGCCACATAATTCACCCTTCCCATTTTGGATTCTTTATCTATTTATTTTCCATATTAACCTCTCTAAAGGTAGTATCTAACATTGTGAAAGTATAATCCAATGTACAAATTGTGAATAATTTTTCATCCATGCAGAAGAGATGATTTCCCCTAAAAACAATATATAAACATTGTTATTTATAGGGTTTATTAACACTACAACGGCGTTAGTAAATGGGAGTGAAAATGAATTTTTATACAAAAATACGAACTATTATTCATCTATCCTACCAATTTATAGACTCTTATTTCTGGTTGAAATGAATTCTCATAATCACGCCATCATTCTGTCATATTTGACGAAAAATCGAACTTAGAGAAACTTGCAATTTGATTAGTTTGACATCGAAGGAAATATAATAGTAGATTGGACGCAATCCTGCTTCCTTCTAACATTGTTGTCACTGTTTGGAGGAAGTGGTAAGATGGAAAGGGAAATTATCGAATATTTTTGACAAGGTTTTTAAGTTACGAACTTATTGACTCTCAGGTAAAAGGAGCGTTCATCAGATATGGGGATTTTAAATAAAGTGTTTGATTTGAACAAACGCGAACTGAAGCGGCTAGACAAGCTTGCGCTAAAAATTGAAGCACTGGCCGAAGAAACAGGAAGATTGACGGATGAACAGCTGCGTGAAAAAACGGAAGAATTCAAGTCCCGTTATCAAAACGGCGAAGCATTGGATGATTTACTGGTTGAAGCGTTTGCGGTTGTTCGTGAAGGTGCCCGCCGAGTACTTGGCTTGTATCCGTACCATGTTCAGCTAATGGGAGGGATTTCCCTTCACGAAGGAAACATTTCGGAGATGAAAACTGGGGAAGGTAAAACGTTAACTGCGACGATGCCCGTTTATTTGAACGCACTTTCTGGTCGAGGTGTTCACGTTGTTACTGTCAACGAATACTTAGCAAGCCGTGACGCCGCCGAAATGGGTGAATTGTATCAATTCCTAGGTTTAACTGTTGGATTGAATTTAAATAGCATGGATAAGGAAGAAAAACAAGCAGCATATGCCACTGATATTACGTACGGAACGAATAATGAATTTGGTTTCGATTATTTGCGTGATAACATGGTCCTCTATAAGGAACAAAAAGTACAGCGCCCACTTTTCTTTGCAGTTATTGATGAGGTTGACTCGATTTTAATCGATGAAGCGCGGACACCGTTAATTATTTCCGGATCAGCACAAAAGTCGGCTGTTCTTTATATCCAAGCTAATGGCTTTGTCCGGATGCTTTCAAAGGAAACTGATTATACCTACGATGAAAAAACAAAGGGTGTAATGTTGACTGAAGAAGGAATTAGTAAAGCCGAAAAAGCTTTCGGTATTGATAACCTTTTTGACATGGCACACGTTACCTTAAACCATCATATTAATCAGGCACTTAAAGCAAATGCCAGCATGCACCTTGATATTGACTATGTCGTTCAAGACGGCGAAATAGTCATTGTTGACCAGTTCACTGGCCGTTTAATGAAGGGCCGCCGTTATAGTGAAGGCTTGCACCAAGCCATTGAGGCAAAAGAAGGACTCGAAGTTCAAAACGAAAGTATGACAATGGCAACGATTACGTTCCAAAACTACTTCCGGATGTATGAAAAATTATCCGGAATGACTGGTACGGCAAAAACGGAAGAGGAAGAATTCCGTAACATTTATAACATGAATGTTATCGTTATTCCTACGAATCGACCAATTGCCCGTGATGACCGTCCTGATTTAATTTACTCTTCCATGGACGGTAAATTCCGTGCCGTTGTTGAGGATATCGCTGGGCGTCATCAACAAGGACAGCCCGTACTTGTTGGTACAGTTGCAATTGAAACGTCTGAGCTTATTTCTAAGTATTTAGTGAAAAAGGGTATTCGCCACAATGTGTTGAACGCAAAAAACCATGAGCGCGAAGCTGAAATCATTGCTGAAGCAGGTCACAAAGGAGCCGTTACAATCGCGACTAACATGGCTGGTCGTGGTACTGACATTAAGCTTGGCGAAGGTGTATTAGATTTAGGCGGACTTGCTGTTATAGGTACAGAGCGACATGAAAGCCGACGGATTGATAATCAGCTCCGTGGACGTTCCGGACGTCAAGGAGATCCTGGTATTACTCAGTTCTATTTATCGATGGAAGATGAACTGATGCGCCGTTTTGGTTCAGATAATATGAAAGCAATGATGGAACGACTTGGCATGGATGATTCCCAGCCAATCCAAAGTAAGATGGTGTCAAGAGCGGTTGAATCTGCGCAGAAACGCGTTGAGGGCAACAACTTTGATGCTCGTAAGCAGCTCTTGCAATATGATGATGTGCTTCGCCAGCAGCGTGAAATTATCTACACTCAGCGTGATGAAGTACTAGAATCTGAAAATCTTCGCGAAATCGTTCAGAAGATGATCATGAACTCTATCGAGCGGAATGTCGATGCCCACGCTTCTCGTCATGAGGATGAAGAAGAATGGAATCTGTCAGCGATTATCGATTATGTGAATGCCACTCTTTTACATGAAGGCGATATCACGATGGATGACCTGAAAGGAAAAGATCCAGAGGAAATCCGTGATACCATTTTTGCAAAAGTGAAGGAACGTTACGAAGAAAAAGAGCAGCTTCTCTTCCCTGAGCAGATGCGTGAATTTGAAAAAGTGGTAACGCTCCGTGCGGTTGACTCCAAATGGATTGACCATATTGATGCGATGGAT
This sequence comes from Neobacillus drentensis, assembly GCF_036962765.1. Lineage (GTDB taxonomy): Bacteria > Bacillota > Bacilli > Bacillales > Cytobacillaceae > Neobacillus > Neobacillus drentensis_C. Next base: position 6,052 of record NZ_JBALOS010000011.1, on the reverse strand, counting down.
CAACTTCGCCAAGGTATTCATTTACGTGCCTACGGTCAAATTGATCCGCTTCGTGAATACCAGCACGAAGGTTTTGCGATGTTTGAGGCAATGATTCAATCAATCGAGGACGAGGCAGCCATGTATATCATGAAGGCTGAAATCCGCAACAACCTTGAACGTCAAGAAGTAGCAAAAGGCCAAGCTGTGAATCCAAAAGAAGATGGAGAAGCCGTTAAGAAAAAACCAAAAGTGAACCAAATTGATGTGGGCCGTAATGATCCATGTATTTGTGGAAGCGGCAAGAAATATAAGAACTGCTGTGGGGCAGGGAAATAAGTAGAATGGCAAGAGCCGGCGACTTCGATCGCTGGCTCTTCTTTGTTAATCGTGGACTTGTAGATAAGTGGCGGAAAATTGTTGATATCTTCTGAAAACTTGTGGATATCCACTGTATATTTTTGTAGATATCCACTAGGGCTCCCCTTATTGTGGATATCATTTACAGAATTGTGTGTAAATTTCATTAATTTACGATTACCCACATGTGGATAACTATTCATCAAATTTAAAACAAGCATCTCTTACCTAGAAGGGATGTCTGATTTGATCAATTTTTATAATAAGCATTCTATCAGTGGATTTCGGTGTCTATTTAGCGAATTGCGACATTCAATCAGATGATTTCCGCATCCTATCAGCGAATTCCAATTACTGAGCCATGTATCGAGACCTTACCATGCAGCTATGGCCCCGTCTGTCCGTGCTTCTGTTCCCCCCATCAATACGCCAGTCTCTGGGTCGCGCCAAATAATCTGTCCGCGTCCAAAGTTGCCTGTGTCGAGGGCCACTTCAATTTGATGGCCTTTCCGAACAAGGGCTTGCGCAAGATGATTCGGGAAATGCGGCTCTACTTCTACCTTCTTCCCTTCGATCCATTGCCATCTTGGTGCGTCGAGAGCAGCCTGTGGATTTAAACCAAAGTCGATGGTATTCATGATTACCTGCAGATGCCCTTGAGGCTGCATATAGCCGCCCATCACTCAAAACGGTCCGACTGCCTTATCACCCTTTGTTAGAAACCCGGGAATAATCGTTTGATACGTCTTAGCCCCAGGCCGCAATGCATTTGGATGGTCAGGATCCAAAGAGAAATCAAACCCGCGATTTTGTAACGCAATCCCGGTGACTGACACCACGATACCGGAGCCGAAGCCCATGTAATTGCTCTGAATAAATGAGACCATGTTGCCTTGACCATCTGCCGCGGCGAGGTAGACGGTGCCCCCACGTGGCAGGCTGGCAGGGAGTCGGAACCAACGCTTCATCAACGATCTCACTGCGTCTGGAATCGCCATACTCATCAGAAAGTACGTCAGCTAGGTTCATTTTCATAAAATCAGGGTACGTGATGATCGCTTTCACGGCATCAATAGACAATTGCTTCGGCGCAGGGCAACTTGCATTTAAGCCATGGAGTTTACCCTTGGTCCAGACTAGTGCAAGGCATCCCCCCCCGATCCCGTTTGAGGTCGGCTCCAGAACGGTTAAGGCCGCAACCGTGGCAAAATTGCAGCATCAATGGCATTCCCGCCCTATTTGAGAATATCCAGTCCTGCCTGAGCCGCAAGCGGTTGAGAGGTTGCTACCATTCCGTGATGAGCGAACACGGTTGTGCGCTGTGATGGGTAGGGATGGTACTGAAAATCATAGTCCATGATTGCCACTTTCTTTCTATAAAAATAGTTATATAAGATTCTATCGAAAAAGTTGCTTTACTATATATAAAAAAACGCTGACCCTAATAAAGGAGCAGCGTTTTCTTTCTCATATAGGTTTAATGGGCTTCGATTAAACCATATCGGCCGTCACGACGCTTATAAACAACGTTGGTACGATGTGTGTCTGCATTTGTAAAGACATAGAAACTATGGCCTAGCATGTTCATCTGCAAGATAGCCTCTTCGCTGTCCATTGGTTTTAGGTCGAAGCGCTTGGTACGAACTAATTCTAATTCATCTTCGTCTAAGTCATGCACTTCTGTGTTTTCCGTAGTTGCAAATGTAATTGGAAAGTCACCTTTTTCGCGGAATTTGCGATTTACTTTTGTTTTGTGTTTGCGAATTTGACGCTCTAGTTTATCAGTTATCAAGTCAATCCCGGCATACATGTCAACATTTGTTTCTTCAGCTCGAAGAACTAGTTGTGGAAGTGGGATCGTTACTTCTACTTTAGAAGTTTTATCTTGATTGAATCTAAGATTCACATTTACCGTTGCATCAGGTGATTCTGTAAAATAGCGTTCCAATTTAGCGATTTTCTTTTCAACATACTCTCTAATTGCTGGAGTTACCTCAATGTTTTCACCACGAACGTTGTATTTCATGTGTGGATTCCTCCTTTAGTTAAGGCTATGTAATAACATTTCTATTTTACCCTATGATTATCCTGCTAAATCAGAACAAAAATTTTGTCGATTTATTGACAAAAACTAAGGGAATATAGTGACAATGTTTTCAACAACCTTTGACACCCATAGGTATTTTTACTAATATGAATGGTTATTCAAATTAATTGTAATCTTTAATGGGACAACTTTCCAGAAAAATGCGTAAAGATTAGGCTAAATGGATGTTAAAACGAATGGGGGATTATGGGTGGGGGGAACCTTCCCGATTCCCCTGCTTTCGTTATCGTGCAAGTGTGAGGGATTGAACGCCTTTTGCCCCCGCCTCTTTTAACAGTTTTGCAGCGTGCCTTAGTGTGGAGCCCGTTGTATAGATATCATCAATTAGAATTACTTTCTTTCCGGTTAAGGTACCCTCATGGTGAACCTGAAAGACCTGAGGAAGATGAATCCGCTCCGATCTAGATTTTTTCGATTGCTTTTCAGCGTGGATTCGGCTGAGCATATTCGCAGGGGGAAAGCCTGCTTCTGTTAGGAGGGCCGCGGCTTGATTAAAGCCCCGCTCATATTGCCGTTCATCGCTTAATGGAATGGGCACTAACAGGTCAGGTGCTAATTCACTAATCTTCCCTCTGAAGACTTCTGCAAAAATCTTTGCCAGTACATAATCGCCGCGAAATTTAAATTTTGCCACAACCTCTTTTAAAAAATCATTGTAGACATATAGAGAATCATTTTTCTCAAGGGTTCCTTGCCAGTTTGCGTCTTCCTCCCAACGGAAGCAATCATGGCACACATCGCCATTGCGAAATTGCTCCTCGACATGGCGCAGCGGACGGCTGCAAATTCGACATACTTCTCCAGTGATTTTTTCTAACTTTCCTTCACATACGGGACAAATGAGAAGTTCTTTTTCAACTGAGAAAATGGCTGTCCAGCCGATGCTTGGCCTTATCTGTTCATTACAGATAAGGCAGCGGTCTTGGTAGAATTGATTCATTTTTAAGCTCCTCACTCTTTTCATTTATCGATCAAGTCCCTTTGGAACCCTTCTCGGTTCATCGAGACGATTTGTTTTCTTGCCTTTACCATCTCTTCAGTTTTTCCATGATGAAAAAAAGTCACGATCCCCTCTGGATGATCCTTGCTCCTCCCCGCTCTTCCGGCAATCTGAACGAGCGCACTTTCTGAAAAAGTGGCATCTTCGGCCCCAATCACAGCGACGTCAATATTGGGGAAAGTGACGCCTCGCTCAAGAATGGTCGTCGTCAACAGTAAAGGAATTTCATTGGAACGCATTCTCTGAACTTTTTCTTTGCGGTCAGGGTCTTCGGCATGGACAGATTCTATCGATGCCGCCAATGGACGAAGGATGGGGAGCGCTTTTTCCATCAAAAGGATATGTGGGAAAAATACTAAGGCTTGTTTGTTCGCATGAATCCGCGCCATTATCCAGCGAAGGACGTTGGGCGGGAGTTTATTTTTTTGCAACTGCTTTTGCCAGTTACCGCACCATTCAAATTCGGGTACTGGGAGTGGATGGCGATGGAAACGAGCTGGGATAGTGGTAAATGCTCGTTTTCCTGTCCGGCAATCCCTTTGCCATTTTTGATTGGGGGTGGCAGTCAGGTAAATCATGGCGGAAGACGGTTTTCGCGCCTGAATGGCGGCATACTGGAGGGATTCTTCGACAGTATATGGAAAGGCATCTACCTCATCTAATATAAGCGAATCAAAAGCCTGGTAAAAGCGAAGCAGTTGATGGGTGGTTGCAATGGTGAGGGGGGCATAGTGATGGCGGTCCTCACTTCCGCCGTAAAGGGAAGCTACTTTTATTTCCGGGAAGGCAACTTTCAGTCTAGGGGTGAGTTCTAAGACAACATCGGTCCGTGGAGTGGCAATGCAGATTCTTTTTTTAGCAGCAAGTGCAGCCTCGATTCCGGCGAATAGAACCTCCGTTTTCCCTGCCCCGCAAACAGCCCAGACTAGGTGTTCTTGATTATGCAAAATGGCATCTACCACATGGTCTGATGCATCCTGCTGCCCCTTTGAGAGCGTCCCCCGCCATTGTTTGATGGTTTCAGGAAGTTTGGTATCAGGCACCGGCCCACTCCAGCCAATGAGAGCCGTGCAAGCGCTAATCCTACCCATCATGATGCAATGACGGCAATAGTGACAGGTTTCACCACATCGTGAGCATGGAAAGGCGGCAAACCAGTGCGGGTCCTTCATGCCGCAACGGGTACAGACTGGCTTTTTCCCCTCGTAGTGGATTCCTTTCCGGTACGTTATATAGCCATTTTCATAATGAACCTGCACTTCCTCGATAGGAAAGGGAATATCTTCTAGGAGGAGCTGTTTACCAGTAAGAAGCTGCTGCAGGTCATGGTTATAGGAGAAATTTGGATTAAGCGGCGGCTGAGGGATGTTCGACAGTTTCGAGATGGGGAAAGAATCTCCTTTTATGGTACTTGGGACTAACATGTCATTTTTTATCATAAAACGCACAGGGTCACCTTCTCTGGACAGAGATAATAGCATCGATCTTTTGTTCTGCCCGTTGTTTTCAAGTTTAATTTATGAAGTATTTTTTGAGTGGTATTAGGAGATGGGAGATGCAGGAAGACTTTAACTTCTTGGTTAGTGATCGTTTGCTTATATAAGTAGAAGTAGTCACTGAGGGCTTTTAGGATGGCATCTTTTGATATGGTCTTGCAGACGGGGCAAATCCAATTCCCTCTTTTGTAATTCATCGGAATATAGCTGCATTCTTTATTCGGACAGCAAACACCACTGCGAATATCTTTTTCGGTCAGATTGTATTCTTTTAAAATGTTAATAGGCCTGGGACAATGTTGGTCGAAGAGTAGTTTCGCAATCTTCTCCATCGTTCCGTTGTTAATCTTTTCTTGCTGATACGTTTGTTCCATCCTCTCAATTTTATTAAAAAGGTCTCTTCCCTTACATATTTTGCTGAAATCTGTTTTGTCACCAGAATTTGTTTTCAAGATGGTGCTGGTGCTTTTGAAAAAAATTAAGGTGTCTACTGGGAGCAGGTTGCAATGGTTTTTAATTAACCAATTGCGGAGAAGGGATTGAAGTCGTTGGCATTGAACACGCGGGTCCTCGAAAGATTCTTCTGATCCATCCTCATTTGTACGGATTAGCTGCTTAAAGGTATTATCAAAGGTTAATGTACCAGCAATGTTTTTGGCTTCGATGATTAGAATGTAGTGCTTGGAGAGAAGAAGGGTGTCGAATTGAAAGTGAATGCCGTTGAATTGAAGTTGGAGGTCGTGGAAGACGAGGTATTTATCATGGTGTAGTTCTTTGACGTAATTAGCCAGTGCTATTTCGCCCCAGTATCCAGCCCATCGTTTGGCCAGGTCTTTTTCTATCCCTTGATATTTGCAGTGGCCGATTGTTAAGCGAACTTTTAGAATTTCGATTAACAATATCCTTTGTGGGAGTGTTAATCCTTTCATGATCAAATTATTCGTCAACTCCTTTATCTTTTTTGAGAAATTTCTACAAAGATTGAAGAAATTCCTGCTAATTTGGCAAATTTTTTTTACGAGTTTTAGTCATTTAGTAGGCTTGAATTCTTTTTGGTAGAGAGGATTCTTCCGATTTGGCCTGGGATTCCGCCGTTTGTTGGAATTATTC
>NZ_JBALOS010000010.1:0-11766 GCF_036962765.1 Neobacillus drentensis | reverse complement strand
TCACAGGTTTTACTTAATGAAATAATGTTGGCGGTACCCTCTGAATAATAAATCTTTCCATACAAAGAATATATATAGTTTACTATCAGATTAGGAGGAAATCGCATGGTAAATATAATGGAAACAATCATGGATGCCATGAAATCACTGACAGTTCAAGAGGAAGGCCAACCTCTTCATGTCGGAGAAGTGATGTCATGCTGGATTTACTTAGCTGGACTTGAATTAGCCAAAGTATCTGTTCAAGCAGGTATAAATACCACGACGGATGATGAACTAAAAGCAATACTTGAAGAAGATATGAAACTAGGGACCAGTCAGAGGGAAAAACTTCATGATTTCATGATTAAGGAAGGAATTACATTACCTCCTGCACCTGAAGATATGCCAAAATCAGACCCTAACAGTATTCCTCTTGGTGTTAAATTAACGGATGAAGTGATTGCAAACGAATTATCTTTAAAAATCGTTAGTTTAATTATGCGTGCTGCTGGTGCTGCTTCCGAATCAATTCGTACAGATGTCGGTTTAATGTTTATTCAGTTTCAAACTGAAAAATTTGCTTTCGCGACCAGATTAAAACATTTAATGCGTAAACGCGGATGGATTAAAGTACCACCATTTTACGTTCCACAGGGTTCCCAACAACCTTTAAGTTAGGGTAGTGTAGATAGTAACATGTGGACAAGAACACAAGATAAACGTGTTTTCAATTAATTTACCTATTATTGGGCATCCTTATTTTGAGGATGTTTTTTGCTGTACAACATCAAATACATAAAATCTTAAAACAGACCTCAGAGTTAATTATCAACGTGATTAGTGTATCGATTATTAAAATAAGAATGATAATGGTTCATGTAAGATTTCAATTAATTGACCATCATAGTATTAACAATATTAACAATAAAGTAAAAATGAAGCCAAGAGGGGTGAAGTTTTTTGAAATGCCAGCATTGTGTTTATTCCAATCCAGATGGTGTGAAGTTCTGCTTAAACTGCGGCGAAAAGTTTTTTAAAAATAATACACTAGAGGATGAAAACAGCTTTTTTTATGAGTTTGCCCATTATGTTGATATGGTTCCAAAATTTGAACGATCGATTGAGCCGAAATTTCAAAACTTATTTTCGCGTGTTTTCCGTAATCATAGTGAACTGGAAGCGGAACGGCTGTTCATCGTCGGAACTGCGCTTACCACACCCAAAATTACGGAAGTGAAAGACACATGGCCAAAACCTTGGCTTTTTGCAAGGGTGTTCATCATCGCACTTCTTGCCTTCGTAGGATTTTATATAGGTGTAAGCTATTTTAGAAATGTGAACTTTATACCTGGACTGATTATTGTTGGTGCTTCTGCTGTTCCCTTTACAACGTTAACCTTCTTCTGGGAGATGAATGCTCCGCAAAATATTGCTTTTTATCGAGTCATTTATGTCGTGATGATCGGCGGGATTCTCTCCATGTTAGTCGCGCTCGTGTTTTTTGATATTCTGAAAAACATGATCAATCCGATTACGATTGGAATTGCTGAGGAGCTTGCCAAAGCGATAACAGTCATTACTTTTGTTCGATACCGAAAATACAGGTTTATTCTAAACGGCCTTCTCATTGGTGCAGCAGTTGGAGCAGGTTTTGCAGCGTTCGAAACAGCTGGGTATGCTTTAAGGGCACTGCTTTCTGGGGATGGTGCAAAACTCTACAACACAATACTATGGCGAGGGATCTTTGCTCCAGGCGGGCATGTTGCTTGGGCTGCTTTGACTGGTGCAGCATTCTGCCGAGTACAAGGGGACCATCCATTTAATCTTAATATGCTATTCCGTTTTAAATTTTTACGCGTCTTTATCTTAGTAGTTTTGATTCATGCTTTATGGGACACACCTATATCTGGAATGTTCCCCTATGGGCAAGTTTTTTTAATGGCGGCTTCATGGATAGTTGTTTTCCTGCTCATCCGTGCCGGTCTAAAGGAGATAGGGGAAAGAAAATTGATGTATTAAGAAAACAGGGGAGAAATCTTCTGTTTTATTTTTTTGTATGTGAAATCGGGACGTGTTGCCGCCTGACCCAGGTAATACTTTACATAACCTGATTTTTTTCCCATTAGCCTATTTAGGAAACCAGCTGAAAAGTCTTCGGGGCCGCTAGTCCTATTTAATATAGGAACAATGGACCAAAAATTCTCTTTCGTATTGACAGTATCCATTTATGATTTTATATTTAAAATTGTGAAAGTATTCAGAATAAGCATACTCCCAATCTTTAAACCTAGACCAAATAGAAACCGGTTTCTTCTTTCGGTATTCTTCAATCGAAAAGCAAATCGACAGCAAGAACTTTTTTCATCCCCATGAACCTCTCACGTACTGAGCAAAAAGAAAGCGGTTTCCACAATCTCATCCTGGTAAAAACGACAAAGCTTTCTACAATCTAGAAAGGTTTATATTGTTGATCAAATAGAAACCGGTTTCTAACTAAAACAAACACCACACAGCCGTGTTTCAATTAGAGGTAGGGCCTAATTTCCATTCGATAGAAACCGGTTTCTGCACCAAACTTTAGGAGGTGATGATCAATCTAGCTTTTTGAATCTAGAAGAATAGTAAAAGGAGGATGGATGAATGGTAAAAGCTAATTATAAACAAATGGCTAAACGGATTTTAACATGCGGTTCGGCCACAGCTCTGACGCTTAGTCTGCTCGCACCTGCAGCACCAAAGGTACTTGCCGTCGAAGAAGCCCAATCGAACACTGTAACAGAGAAGGTGAAATTAGATCCAAGCTATCAACAGGCACCATTTGATGGCTGGGGAACAGCCCTTGTATGGTTTGCTAATATTACGGGCGGCTGGCCGGAAGAAGTCAAAAATCAATTAGCTGATGCCCTTTATGGCAAGGATGGACTTAATTTTAATATTGCTCGATATAATATAGGCGGTGGTGATTCACCAGAGACCACTCCGTACATGCGTCTTGGCGGAGCAGTCCCTGGTTATTGGAATCGGCCGGCCGAATTTGGTCCGCCCAATGGAAACACTGCAGGCTGGACAGAGCCGAAGAATTGGTGGGACCCCAAAAATCCTAACCATTGGAACTGGAGCGCTGATGCCAACCAGCAATGGTGGCTGAAAGCAGCTAAGTCTAGAGGGGCCGATACGTTTGAAGCCTTTTCAAACTCGGCACCATACTTTATGACTCAAAGTGGATACGTATCAGGAAACTGGGATGCAAATAAGGATAACCTGAAGCCTGATCAATACACGAATTTTGCCAGCTATTTAACAGGAGTTGTGGACCATTTACAGCAAGACACAGGCATTCAATTTAAAACGCTTTCACCCGTAAATGAACCCAATACTAACTACTGGGGAGCCAAGGGCAGACAGGAAGGATCACACTGGGACCCGGCATCACAAGCGAAAATGATTAATGAGGTGAAAAAGCAATTATCCGAAAAAGGATTGGATACCGTTGTCTCGGCAATGGACGAAACAAATCCATCCACATTCCGAAAAGATTGGGATGCGTATAATTCGGAAACCCGCAATAATATTGGGCAGTTGAATGTACATACGTACGGTACAGGAGAAAGAACGGGTGCGAGAGATATTGCCAAAGGTGCGGATAAAAGACTGTGGATGTCGGAGGTTGACCTTAGTGTCGGTGGCCAGAATCATGAGGACATCAAGACAGGACTTGCCATCTCGGAAAGAATTCAGGCGGATATCCAGCAGCTCGAGCCTGAGGCATGGGTGCTTTGGCAAGCAGTTGAAGATGAAGTAAACATGAGACCTGAGCATGAAAATGGCAACTGGGGTCTGCTACAGGTTGACTTTGCCGCCAAGGATTTCAGCGATTTTAAAATCTACAAAAATAAAAAATACTACGCAATGGGCAACTATAGTAAATTTATCCGCCCTGGCGACAAGTTTATTAATTCAAACAACAATAATACTCTAGCAGCGATAGATTCGAAAAATGACTCTGCTGTGGTCGTTTATACCAATTCATCTACGGAACAAAAAGCAGTCGACTTTGACTTATCTGGATTTGAAACGGTGAAAGAGACGGCAACAGCAACGCCATATACAACCTCTGCCACTGATAATTTGCAGAAAAAAGCAGACATCCAGGTAAAAGATGAAAGATTATCAGCGGTGGTTCCAGCACAATCGATCACGACCTTCGTCGTATCCGGTGTATCTGGAGTCAACAAGGAAGCTGGCTTCTTAAATAGCAAAAATCAATATAAAATAAGCAATCTAAATAGCGGCAAGGTCCTTGATATCACTCAGGATGGCAAGATTGTTCAAAAAACCTATGACCGCGATAAAGCGGCCCAGCAGTGGAGCATTCAAAAAGTAACCAATGGATACAGCTCTAAGGAATTATATAAAATTGTCGACACCAATAGTGGCAAAGTCATGGGTGTAGAAAATGGGTCAGCTGTGGAGAAAGCCGATCAAAACTCAGCTAGCCAAAAGTGGATGTTATCCACCTCTGGCAATCAACAATACACGTTCATCAACGCAGCAAACGGTCAATTACTGGAAGTTGGCGGTTCGTCAACAAGTGAAAACGCTGGAGTTGGGGTCTGGTCAGCGAATGCTGGAAAGAATCAAAGCTGGAAAATCGAAAAGGCCGGAATTGTAGATATTGAACCTGCCAATGTAGTCGTCACGAAGAAAAAAATCGCACCGGAAATGCCACAGGAGGTAACAGCGATTTACGGTGACGGAGAAAGAGTCCAAAAAGCGGTGAAGTGGGAGCCGATTGACCCTGAACAATATGAAAAGGAAACCATTTTTACAGTGAATGGTACGGTTGAAGGAACGAAGATTCCAGCAATCGCCAATGTAACTGTCAGCAAGGTGGAAAGTGTGGAACCGATAAAAGTGAAAACAGTTCCAGGCAGAGCGCCTGAACTGCCAGAATTTGTTCCTGCTCAACTTAAGCTCGGTACAGAAGGAAACGTCCGCGTGAAGTGGGAACCGATTGACCCCATGAAGTATGAACATCTTGGCAAATTTACTGTCAAAGGCTCTATTCCGTATAGTCCGGTTAAAGTAACGGCCAATGTGCAAGTCACCAAACCGGCATTGCAGAACATCGCATTAAACCTTCCGGGCTCTGGGCAGGAGTTTCCAAAGGCAACCGCTTCCTTTACCGGACAGTATGATAAAGTAACCAATGTCAACGATGGAGATATCTCTTCGGTTCGCTGGACGAACTGGGATCCAAACAGCTGGAGGCCTGAAGATTGGGTAGCCATCGATTTTGGCCATGAAGATACGATTTCCAAGCTCGATTTCCATTTTTATGATGATGGCGGCGGTACGAGACCACCAGCATCCCTTCAGCTTGAGTACTGGGATGGAGCCAATTGGAAGGCTATCGACGGAACCCAATTAGAGGTGAAGGCGAAAAAGGACGTAACGGTGAATTTTGCACCCGTGACTACATCGAAGATCCGTGTGTTGATGAAAGCCATGTCGAATACATGCATGGCGATTTCGGAGATCGAGGTATTTGGAAAAGGAGATGTCACGAAGGCTGGACCAAGTATTGGCGATGATTCAACGCTTGAGAGTATCTTAATCGATGGAAAGCCGCTAAAGGATTTCCAATCTGACCATTTTACGTATAATGTGAAGGACAAAGCTCCGAAAATTCCTGTAGTGACAGCGGTAACCAACGACTTATTTGCCTCTTATCAGGTAACGGAAGAAGAGGACGCTGCTGTAATCACCGTAAAATCGGAGGATGGACTCCAGACGGAAACCTATACGGTTACATTTAGATAATCCAATGGGTCATAGTTGAGGATGCTGAAGTACTCAACTATGACTTTTTATTGCTGTTTTTTCCCCATGCCGCCACTTTCACCTTAACAACTACCATTTTTCAATTAAAATAGATTACAATTGGAAGAAAGATTGGTAGGATAAAATCGTTTCTATATATGGGTTTATTTTTTAAAGAAGGGAGGGATTCAGTTGGATAAAAAGACGTTGACCATCTACGATATTGCCGAAGCCACAAACGTATCTCCGGCGACCGTATCACGGGTCCTAAATGGCAATTATCCCGTCAGCAAAAAGACAAAAGCGAAGGTGCTGGCGAAAATACAGGAATATAATTTCCAGCCAAACAGTATTGCCAGAAGTTTGTCAAAAAAAGAAACAAAGATGATCGGGCTGATTTTGCCAGACATCACCAATCCATTCTTTTCAAGCTTCTGCATCGAATTGGAAAAATACGCTCAAAAAAAGGGCTATACGCTCTTCTTATGCAATTCCATGAACGACAGCACGATGGAGTCGGTTTACCTCAAGGTTCTTTCGGAACGCCAGGTCGAAGGGATCATCATGATGGGCGGCCGCATTAACAAATCAGCAACCGTTCCAGAAGAGGCTTCTGAGGTGTTGGAGGTAATGAAAAAGATCCCTGTTTTGATGGTCAATGGAGAGATGGCGGGCGTTGATTGTTATAAAGTGAAATCCGATGAGCGGTTGGGTATGAAGATGATTGTGGACCATTTAGTCCAAATCGGCCACCAAAACATTGGCTTACTGGGAGGAATGGAAGGGATCACCTCAACCGATATGAAGGTTGTAGAGTTCAGACAGCTCCTGATGGAAAATGGTCTGATATATCATCCTGAATGGCAGATCTACAGCGGTTTTTCAGTGGAAAGCGGACAAGAGGCGATGAAACTACTGTTAGAAAACAAGGAATTGCCAACGGCGATTATTTGTATGAATGATATGATTGCGTCCGGTGCTTTCATTGCGTGCAATCATCAACAGATCGCCCCCAAGAAATTTGCCTTTGTCGGCTATGATGATACGTTTGTCGCCAATATCTTGACGCCGAGCCTTACCTCGATTAACCATGATTACGAAAAACTCGGGACAGTGGCATTGGATTTAATTATGAACGCCAAAAATGAGCAAGAAGCAGCGGAAGGGACAAAAGAAGTTACCATTGAACCCTTTCTTACCAAGAGAAACTCCACTGCCTGGTGATGACTTCGCATTTCTTTTTGGATAGGGAGTTTGGTTGAAGAAGAAACGGTATATACTAATGTGTTATTTACACATTTGCAAAAGATGATAAGAATGAAAAAAAGGGATCAGAGGTTAACGGGATCTGTCTTCGAGTACAAAATATAAAAAATAATTAGAAAGGGACATCAAATCGCAACAATTTGATTGTCCTTTTTTGTTGCTTTTTTTCCATTACTGGATAAAGGAATGAAGGTGATTTTCAAGACATATGAATATTTTTCCAAACCTTTGTACTATTTATTTTCTTTAAACGAAATAGATACCGTATCAATTTGTGAAGGTTTTGCATAGCCGTTAATATTGGTATCGAAATATTTTTAAGAAAAATAGTTGACTTCTCTGCTACTCGGTGTTACGATGTACTTGTAATAAGCAATACTTAATAGCGAGATTTCCCAAAAGCTATTAAGTAAAAATTTACCTTAGTACTAAGTTATACTGAATATAAGTCAGACAAAATAGAGGAGGGAAAGGAGGCTCTGAATATGGAAAATTTAACTGAAATGCTGAAGGGTTCGCTGGAAGGCTGCGTGCTGGAAATCATCAGCCGCCATGAAACCTATGGTTACGAGATTACCCGCCGCCTGAACGAGCTTGGGTTTACCGAAGTCGTGGAAGGGACGGTCTACACCATCCTCGTGCGATTAGAAAAGAAAAAACTTGTGAACATAGAAAAAAAACCGTCAGATATGGGGCCGCCCCGCAAGTTTTACTCACTTAATGAGGCTGGCCGCCAGGAACTTGAATTGTTTTGGAAAAAATGGGATTTTGTATCATCAAAAATCAATGTCTTAAAGTCAATCTAGCTGCATAAGATATTCCGTCCGATATTTTTGGAGTGTCTTGTTCAGCTATATAAAAAAGGAGGAAAAATAACATGTTGGAAATGTTCAAAAAAATGATTGGTGATAAAAAAGAATACAAGATGATGATGGCACGGGTTGAAGCCCTGCCAGAGGACTACCAGTTTGTATTTAAGAAAATTCAAAACTACATGTGGAATTTCTCAGCGGGCAACGGGATGGATATGCTACACATGCAGTATGAATTAATCGATTTGTTCGAAGCTGGTGCGGCGGAAGGCAGACAAGTGCTGGAAATCACTGGGGACGACGTGGCGTCCTTTGCCGACGAACTAGTGGCAAACGCTAAAACCTATTTCGCGAAGTATCGTGAAGATTTGAATCAGAGTATCATGAATCGATTTGGAAAAAAATAAATTCAATAGATCATACCGACTGATTAGCTGGTTACAAATGTGAATTGCCGCCTTCGCTATTCAGTTATATTTTTAACCAGGTAATAAGTAATACTGATTATCAGTCAGACTAGATAGAAGAGTATAGGCAATCTAGCTCCGCGAAGACGCTTTTTATAAGGAGGAAAAAAGTATGAACAATGCAGCGATTTCTGTAAAAGGGTTAAAAAAATCCTTTAAAGACAAGGAAGTCTTAAAGGGGGTGGATTTTGAGGTCCGGCGTGGCGAAATTTTCGCACTGCTGGGCTCAAATGGAGCGGGAAAGACGACGACGGTCAACATCCTCTCTACGCTGATGAAGCCCGATGGCGGTGAAGTAGGCATTTGCGGCTTTGACGTCCAGCGTCAACCGGATCATGTTCGCCAGAGCATCAGCCTGACAGGGCAGTTTGCAGCTTTAGACGGCATGCTCACCGGGCGGGAAAACCTGATAATGATCGCCAAGTTGCGGGGAGTTTCCAATCCCGCTCAAGTCGCCGACAATCTGCTTGCAAGATTCAGCCTGACCGATGCGGCCAACCGCCGGGCGGACAAATATTCCGGCGGGATGAAGCGAAGGCTTGACATCGCCATGAGCCTGATCGGGACGCCAGCAGTCATTTTTCTCGACGAACCGACGACAGGGCTTGACCCCGAAGCGCGGATTGAAGTCTGGGATACCGTCAAGGAGCTTGCCGGCGGCGGCACGACCATCTTGCTGACGACCCAGTACCTGGAGGAAGCCGAACAACTGGCGGACCGTATCGCCATCCTGCATGGCGGAAAAATCATCACGACCGGTACCCTTACCGAACTCAAAGAGATGTTCCCGCCAGCGAAAGTGGAGTACATCGAGAAGCAGCCGACACTGGAGGAAATTTTCCTCGCGATCATCGGCAAAAAGGAGGAGATGTAAATGAAAAGCAAAACAGGGGTATTACTAGGGCGTTTAATGCGCAACATCATGCGCAGCCCGGATACGATTATCACGGTGGCGATTACGCCGATTATGATGCTGCTGCTGTTTGTCTACGTATTTGGCGGCGCCATAGAGACAGGCACGGACAACTACGTCAATTATTTATTGCCGGGAATCTTGCTGATGGCTATCGCATCCGGCGTCGCTTACACTTCCGTGCGGCTGTTTACGGATGTAAAGAGCGGGCTGATGGCGCGTTTCATTACCATGCCCATCAAGCGCTCGTCGGTATTGTGGGCTCACGTGTTGACCTCGCTTGTTTCCAATGCACTTACTATCGTGGTGGTTATCCTCGTCGCGCTCTTGATGGGCTTCCGTTCCAGCGCTGATATCCTGGATTGGCTCGCGGTAGCTGGGATACTCGGGCTGTTTACGCTGGCGCTGACATGGTTGGCGATCATTCCCGGATTGACAGCGAAGTCTATGGAAGGGGCGACAGCCTACTCGTACCCGCTGATTTTCCTGCCGTTTATCAGTTCGGCCTTTGTCCCCACCGAAACCATGCCTAAAATTGTCCGTGCTTTCGCTGAGAACCAGCCCGTGACTTCAATCGTGAATGCGATTCGTGCCCTCTTGTATGAAGGGTCTGTTGGCAACGGTATCTGGATCGCGCTTGCCTGGTGCGTCGGCATCATGGTCATCGCTTACTTCTTCGCCAGTAAACAATTTAAACGCCAGTTAGGGTAAGTACACCATTATGCGATTAGCCATCCCCGGCTACCGTCATAAATAAAACCAAATAAAAATGGGTCAACCAGAAATATAAACTGTACCCGATAGAGTAGACATTTAAAAAAGGTCTGCCCTCTCGGGTACTTTTATGTATAATGAATAAAAAATGTGTGAATTGGAGATTAATCCTATGTCAAAAAAACTTTTCACTGATAAAGATATAAAGATCCTTTCTAATAATCCTAATGTCAAATCTATCAGTACAAAAGGAATTACATACACTGATGAATTTAAAAGGATTTTTATAGCTGAAAGTGAGAATGGAAAATTACCACGACAGATTTTTGAGGAGAATGGTTTTGATGTTGATATCATTGGTATCGTTAGGGTAAATAGAGCAGCTTATAGATGGCGTGTTGCTTATAATGAATCGGGAGTATTGGGACTTCGAGATACACGTTAAGATAATTTTGGGAGACCGACTAAAAGAAATCTTAGTTTAGAAGAAAAAAATGCAAAATTAGAAGCTCAAATTCAACTGTTGCGAGCTGAAAATGAGTTACTAAAAAAGTTAGACATGATGGAAAGGGGGCTGGAGAGAAACGAGTAAAAGTATCTGCTGAACAGAAATTTCTCTTAATTCGTACAGTAATTAAAAAGTATGAACTTAATAATATGGTGAGTTACTTATGCGAAATATCCGGAGTTTCTCGCTCGGGTTATTATAATTATTTTTCTCCGAAATCTCAGGAAATCAGAGATCGCCGTGAAAAAGAAGACTTAATCTTAAAAGAAAATATTTTAAAGGCGTTTCATTTTAAACGACGTAATAAAGGTGCCCGGCAAATTAAGATGACGTTAAAAGGGCAATTTGATATTAAATATAACTTAAAACGAATCCGAAGGATTATGAAGAAATACAAGATTGAATGCCCTATCAGAAGAGTCAACCCTTATAAAAAGATGTTGAAAGCTACCCAAGAACACTCGGTACTACCGAATTTACTAAACCGAGTATTTAAACAAGATATTCCAGGTAAGGTATTACTAACTGACATTACTTATTTGTATTACGGAAAGGGAAAAAAGGCTTATTTGTCCACTATTAAGGATAGTTCAACTAATGAAATATTGGCTTATAACGTATCAGGTCGACTTACATTGGATTTAGCTACAGATACATTGGTAAAGTTAAAAAAAAATAGACGAGTAATATTGGCAGAAGGAGCCTTTATTCACTCAGACCAAGGAGTACACTACACTAGTCCCACTTTTCAGAAGATCGTTAAAAAACTAGGGTTAGGACAATCAATGTCAAGAAGAGGAAATTGTTGGGATAACGCTCCACAAGAGTCGTTTTTTGGTCATTTTAAGGATGAAGCATACATAAAACCGTGTAATTCTTTAGAAAAACTTAAAAAGGAAATAAGAAAATATATGACCTACTATAACAATTTCAGATATCAATGGAATTTAAAGAAGATGACCCCTGTGGAATACAGAAATCATCTTCTACATGTGGCATGACCTTTTTTATAATGTCCTTTACAACGGGTACAGTTTATATTTCTGGTTGACCTTTTTTTATATGGTTTTATTATAACGGTAGCCGGGGTAGAACGTAAGCACCCGTGGGATTCGATCCCGTCAGCTAAACAGTTCGCCCCCTACTTGTAGAAACATGATTGAGGCTGGTTGGGACTATGGAACTCGTATAACAAGCGAAGCTATGATACTGCAAGAAGGAATTAGGGGTACCGGTAATTTTATATGTTGGTGGAGGAGATTTAGAATGAATCCAGTCATT
>NZ_JBALOS010000009.1:79862-85039 GCF_036962765.1 Neobacillus drentensis | reverse complement strand
GCTCTCGACAAATGTGAGAAAAAAATATAAAATAAGAAACGAATGTAAATAATATAGGTACATAATTTTTTTCTTTAACGTATGCCTGCTTATCACGAAAAGAGGGGGATTTTTCATGGGTTTAGTCATTATTTTTGCTATCGTAACGGTCTTAGCTGCTTTCGGTGCATTTTCAGCACTCAAGACTAAAAATTTCTTAGGTGCATTTTGGGGTGTAGCTTCATTTTTGGTTTTTGGCTGGTTTACCGTTATGACCATTGTTGAATCTGGATTTCCTACAGGAACTCACTAAGAGAGTTGAAAAGACTGCCAACCGGCAGTCTTTTTGTTTTGAACCGTGTTTACTTAAGGTAATTTTCGCATAGATTGTTGTTTTACCAACAAAGTTTACAAAAAAGAGCCTTGCTTAAAGATTTTAGTCCTCATTTAAAAGGCTAGTTACCCGCTCTACTTTATATTCCATGCTTCGCTTGACATCTCTTCTGTCATCTATACGAATCGTTGTCGCAACTCGTTGGATGCCTTCAGTGAAGGGTACCTCATGCATCTCTTGAATGACTTCAAATAGAGTAGAAAGCTCCCCTTCAATAATGGTATTCATTGGAGTTAATTGATATCGAATTTTCCCTTCTTCTTGATATTTTCTCAATACTTTTTGAACACTAGCTACATATTTACTAACACTAGGTGTTTCAGTGCCCAGGGGAATAACGGTTACATCTACAATCGCCATTAATTAATACCTGCCTCTTTTAGTTTTTGATATCAACGTGATTTTAACATATCGGATGAAAAAACAAAAAAATGACACCCATAACTAGTGTCATTCATTTATCAACTCATATATTTTTTTTGCATCAAGATCAATAATTTTTTCAAAGCGATTCCCATATAAAAGTGCCTCACCTGTTGGGGATAAAATCATTGGTTCATTATCTAAACCTTCCATTACCAGGCTGCTGCTGTCATTCTTAAGATTATAGATGATGAGTTGGAAACCATCGGTATAAGAATCTGCATCTCCACTTGATAGCGGTTTAAAAGTAATAAATTGTCTCTTTTGTTCATTATAGTCATAAAAAGGAACTAACCAATCTGAATACCTTGTTAACTGCGGCATTGAAAAAACAGCTAACCTTTTCTGTTTTTTATCGAAAAATGAATAACTGGCTACGGACTGGTCTTGTTCATTTACTGAGATTGTCATTAGCAGGTCTTGAAAGGTTGAAAAATCGATTAAGGATGGAAACAACGTCTTCTCCGACTTATTCACTATATTTTTAACGTTAAGTGGTGCATAGGAGGACGGATGATCTTCATCCCAATTAATAAAGGCGATCTCATTACGTGCCAGCCATTTTATAAAAGGCTGAGGTACGTCAAGTTCGGATGTAGTCGACTTTCTTAAGTCTACTAATAACACCTGAAAACTCCAATCCTCGGCAAATTTAGTTACTAATACCTGGGTTTCATTAAAAGGATTCCATTCGAATCCTAATTCATAGGATTGAAATGATTTTTTCAGGATTTCGGCCCCTTTTGTATCTATTACTGTTACTATTCCTTCAGATGGTGAATGCGAGGCATGGATTAAAATGCTTTTTTTTGAAGGACTAATCACTACATTGACGATGGGATATTCACTTTTATAAATTAATTCATTCTTACCTGATAAAAGATTATAGCGATATATACTTGAAGTTTGTTCTAGGTTCGTAATATAGAGGACTTGGTTCTCAGAAAGCCAGCCGGCGAGTTTGGAAAATTCACCTTCCGGGATGGAAATGGGTAATTTCCACTTATCCCCAATAGCAGAGGTAACCGGAGATTTAGGCTTTTCATTTTTAACAGGAACTTTTAGCTTTACTTGCTCCTTTTGGGAACATGCACCTAAGATGAGGATCAAAAAACTTAAATAGAGGACTAGAAACATTGGATTTTTACAATATGTCCTGTTCAATTTACTCAATATTTCCTCCTCTCTTATTACTTATAAGTTAGTACGTTTTTTTAACGATAATGTTTCAATATTATAACAAATTTTTCAAAACAGGAAAAAAGCCATAGATAAATTATTGTGGAAAGGAACAAAGAAAAAACCGCATCACTGCGGATTTTCCTTTGTAGTCTATTGATTCAATTGATTTTTAATTAGCCATGCTGCACCAAGTACGCCTGCATCATTTCCGAGTGTAGCCAAAGCTAGTGTTGTAGAGTCACGGACCGCTGAAAAAGTAAATTTCTCAAAATTACTTTTTACTGGATTTAATAAAATATCGCCCGCTTTGGAAACACCGCCGCCTAGAACGATTTTTTCCGGATTAAGTGTGTTGGCAATACTCGCTAAGGCGAAACCTAAATGGAAGGAAACCTCATTCAATACTGATTGAGCCAATCCATCATTATTACGTGCCGCATCAAAGACATCTTTTGCTGTAATCGAGTTGTTGTCAGCCATTTTTGCCGTTAATTCACTTTCTAACCCCTTAGCAAGTTCCATTCGGGCTAAGCGTACAATTCCTGTCGCAGAAGCCACCGTTTCAAGACAACCCGTTTTCCCGCAGTTACATTGCGCTCCATCAAAAGGAATGGCAGTAATATGGCCAATTTCTCCAGCCGCACCATTTATGCCTTGAACAACTTTTCCGCCTGCAATTACACCACCGCCGACACCTGTACCGAGCGTGACACAAACAAGGTCCTTCGCTCCATTTCCTGCACCCATCCACATCTCACCCAATGCGGCACAGTTCGCGTCATTTTCTATCGCAGCAGGGAGTAAGGTTGCTGTCTCAAGACTGTCTTTGAGAGGAAAGTTATTAGGCCAGCCTAAATTTACAACATTTAATATGATCCCCTGTTCATAATTAACTGGACCAGGTGCACCCATACCGATTCCGATCAAATTCTCTTTTGTTTGACCAAGTTCTTTTAGTTGTTCATCAATTGCCTTTGCGATATTTATGGTTATATTTTTTCCTTCATGCGCATTATCCGTTGGTATTTCCCATTTATGAACGATCTCGCCATCATTTGTAATGAAAGCTAGTTTAGTTGTGGTACCACCAAGATCAACACCAACAATCCATTTTTTTGACACTAAAATCACCTATCTTTACTTTGGAGTTTTTCTTTTTGCAATTGTATTTCATGCCTCAAAATTAATAATGCGCTTTGAAACTCTCTTGGCTCTATCAATTGTGACTGATAGAGTTCCTTTAATTCCATTTCCAATAATTCAAGGTCAGCCACTCTGTCACCAATATAAATAATCGTTCCAAATCTCTTTAATAATTGTTGAATATCATAAATAGTTTTCATCCTATATCTCCTAGTATTTTAATGGAGAGAAAAATATTGTACAAGAAAAAGTATAACTCAAGCGCCCATTTATACTCAAGACAATATATTCATAGTTTTTATCAAAAAATTAACCCTACTCCACATTGTCGCTGGACTGAAACTGCCGATTAATTTCTTGTTGTAATGTACCATAATCCTCCTGACTCGGTTTAAGCTTAATAGCCTGTTGTATATTTTTTCTAGCTTCTTCCAAATCTTTTTGCTCTAGGTTTATAAGTGCTAAATTAAAGTATGCCTCATCAAAACTAGGGTCAAGTTTTATAGCCTTTTCTAGATGTGTTTTGGCTTCAGGGAGCATTTCCTTCTTAATTTCAACGAAAGATAAGAGAAAATAGGTTTTCTCCGAAACATTTACTGCTTTTTTTTCAGATTCCTTTAATACGTTATATGCCTTATCATAATTGTTTTGTTTTATATATTCCTGCGCCATTAACAAACGGGAGTTTTCATCATACGCTTTCCCAGATGCACTAAAACCGTAGGTTAAAGAACCCCATAACAGTGCAGCAGATGCAATGAAAAATAACAGTTGCAGCAATCGTTTTTTCTTCTTAGGAAGGTGGACAATACCAGCTGCAAAGAATCCTCCAACCAACCCGCCTAAATGACCAGCATTATCTATTCCAGATGCAGAGAATCCAACCATTAGATTGATTCCGAGCACAACAAGCAAATTTAATCCCATCGTGCGAAAAAATAATTTTGGGTAAATAACTCCAAAATACAGTAATGCACCAAAACAGCCAAAAATAGCACCACTTGCCCCTGCTGATAAGTTCGCACTAAAAATAAAACTTGCTATAAACCCAGTAACACCGGCAAATAAGTAAATCACCACAAAACGAAGGCTGCCATATATTCTTTCTACTTCCGTTCCAAGAAAATACAAAGCTAAAGTATTCATTGCCAGATGGACAAATCCAATATGGAGAAAAACAGGAGTAATAAATCTCCACCATTCCCCTTCAACAATCAATTGATTGACTTTTGCACCATATTTAATCAACGTAGAAGTATTGGTACTCCCGCCATGCAATTGAAGCCAGAAAAAGACAGCAAGCTGAATTGCAATGAAAACATAAGTAAAAAACGGTTTACCATTCAATAGAATCGCTCTTTCCGTCTGTACTTTTTTTATTGCATAATCCAAGGCTGTTTTTTTGACTACCTCAACATCTTCTTCTGAATAGTTATCATTTATAGAAAAGGAAACCTCAGCTGCAAGCCTTTCTGATAAAAGCCGGAATCCCTCTTCATATTGTCCCTCTGCAAAAAGGATCGAATTAACGATCGTTTTATTCCCATCTGAATGGACAAAAGGCTTAGCGAGACGAAATTCGTATTCATCAACGGGTGGAAATTGACTGACATATATGTTGACCATGTTCAACTCATGACGCCCAATTTGTTTACGGACTCTTTCCCCATTGGCAGCAGTAAACTCAATATCCCGCTGCATAGCATTACTCCAATCCAAATTATGATTCAGAATACGAATAATGGGTGCTTTCTTATTTTCAATCTTTTCTAGCCACAACTCTTTTTGATTTTCAAATAATTGGATAATCCGATATCCATGATCTGCTATCAATGAATAAGCCAACTTCCAAAAAATGAAACCTTCTCTATTATTCATTTCCCCCCAACTTCCTATGTAAGAATAAGCAATCGCTTAACCTGCTTTCATTTTATTCATCTTTACCTTGTATCTTTCATTATAAACGAAATCTCAAATTACAATAATCATTGAAGCTGATTATTTTTTGTTGCCTGTTGATTGGAGAGGAAGACGCGAAGACTCCTGCGGGAGGACG
>NZ_JBALOS010000009.1:79517-79828 GCF_036962765.1 Neobacillus drentensis | reverse complement strand
TCAACAGGCAAGTTTAAAACAGAGCCAAACAAAAAAACCATCTGTGGTTTCACCCTTCAGATGGTCTTCCAAACATCGTTTGCATCATTTTTTGCTTAACACCTGGAAAGTTCATGATTGAGCCGACTGCAATCCTGCGCATCCAACTAGATCCTAGCAGGACATTAATAAGTCGGTATTTGTATTTATATAATAAATATCCGATGGAACCAATCATTAATATGGATGTTAACATTCGAGACATCATCATCCCTCCTACTTTTATTTTGTGATGATGACCATTATTTTATCCAATAAAAAGGATTGAATTC
>NZ_JBALOS010000009.1:70966-79463 GCF_036962765.1 Neobacillus drentensis | reverse complement strand
AGAAACTTAGTAAATGACCTTTATTAAGCCCCTTAAGCAACAAAGTTTACGAAAAGAGCCTTATTAATATTTCTTAAAAACCGGTTCCATTGTTTTCTTTAGTACATTCACGGAATTACAAAATTTTTCTTGCTCTTCTTCATTTAAATTCAGTTGAACAACTTGTCTGACTCCTTCACGATTAACGACAGCAGGAACGCCAATAAAAATTTCATGCTGCCCATATTCACCGTCAAGATAAGTTGAAACGGTTAGGACTGAATTTTCATCACGGAGAATTGCTTTAGTCAATCTGACAAGTCCCATAGCAATCCCATAATAGGTTGCACCTTTACGTTCAATGATATGATAGGCAGCATCCCTAACATTTAAAAAGAGTTGATCAAGGTCCGTTTGTTTAAAGCCAGGCTTGTTTTTAGACCATTCATTAATGGATGTACCTGCAATATCAGCATTACTCCAGACAGGAAGTTCTGTATCACCATGCTCTCCAATGATATAGGCATGAACATTTCGGGTGTCCACATCAAAATAATCACCCAACAAAAAGCGAAAACGAGCTGTATCTAAAATCGTCCCTGAACCGATTACTCGCTCTTTTGGTAATCCTGAGAATTTCCAGACCGCATATGTTAAAATATCAACTGGATTGGTGGCCACCAGGAATATTCCATCAAATCCACTTGCCATGATTTCTTCGACTATTCCTTTAAAAATTCTTGTGTTTTTTTCCACCAAGTCCAATCTAGTTTCACCAGGCTTTTGATTTGCACCTGCTGTGATCACAATCAGGTCAGCTTCACCGCAATCCTGATAACTTCCAAACCAAATCTTTGTTCGAGATGGAGAAAATGGCAGTCCATGATTTAAATCCATTGCATCACCTTCTGCCTTTTCCTTATTTAAATCAATTAATACAAGTTCTTCTGTAATTCCTTGATTTAATAGAGCAAAAGCATAACTTGAGCCAACAAACCCAGTTCCAATAAGGGCAACCCTATTCACGCGGCGACTTAACATGGCCATTCCTCCAAATGATAGTATTTTAAGATTTCCAAAATGCTAAAAGTCCATTTTGATTGGCTGAATTATTAATTCAAATAAGGAATACAATGATTGCCATTAACGCAGCAACAAAACCTGAAAGGAAATTCACCATATCATTATCTACAAAGTTCAACCCTTTTATTCTAGTTGTGGTCAAATGACAATGCCTTCTCTTTTCAGTTTCAATACCACATTCCCTGCAAACATATACCTGCTGGTAAAAAGCCCCAACCAATGTATCAATGACATTCCCTAGATAACCAAATAAAAATACAAGAGAAGTTACAAATAAATCTAAATGAAAAAGCCAACACCCGATTATTGCTATAAGCAATGAACCTGCAAGTGACGCAGCACTTCCTAAAAAACTAATTGCTCCAGATGTTCCCTTCTCAACTCGCTTAAACGTCCGTATGTATAATGGGGCTTGTTTACTTAAACTGCCAATTTCCGAAGCCCATGTATCAGAATTTGCACTAGAAAGACAAACTAAAAACCCAATTAACCAAATCATATTAGGATCAAAATAGTGAATGACACTAAAAAGCCCCGCTGCCCCGCCATTTGCAGCAACTTGACGCCAATCCCTCGTAGCTCCTTTTGCCAACTTTTCTTCTATTATGTTTTTTGCACTACTTTTATATTTTGACCATACACTTGAAGAGGCAAAAAATGCACCAAGCAGGTAGAGTCCGTTTACACCGAATCCTAAATAAACGGCCAGTCCAACTATAATGGCAGAAAAAGCACCTGACCTAGTTAATGAGTTAACATAATAACCTGCTGCAGCTGTTAAAAGGATAAAAATGATTATTAAAAAAGTTTCTATCATCTTATCTTGATAACCTCATCGTTTGTAATAATTTTTGAGACTGGAATATCATGATTTTCAACAGGAAATTGTGGAACCAATTGTTCACTAAAGGCAAGTGACAGTGTTTTACCTTGGTAATTCAATAAATAACGGTCATAATAACCTCCGCCAAAACCTAAACGATAGCCTTCTCGAGTATAAGCTAAACCTGGAACAATCAAAAGGTCAATCTGATCTGAACTAATTGACGATGTTAATGTCTCTATTGGCTCGAAAAGACCATAAAAGACGGTCTCCAGTTGTGAAAAATCAGTGATTGTTCTAAAGGACAGTTTTTTTTCCTTTGGGTCACACTTTGGAACAACCACTTGTTTTCCTAATTCCCATGCTTTACGAATAATTTGATATGTATCAACTTCTGGATTTTTTGATATGGTTATTCCAATAACCTGTGCTTGCTTCCAATCTTGATCTTCGTAAAGTCTATTCGCGATCTTATCGGAATAATTTTCATATAAAGATTTTGTTAGCTTGGACAATGTCTCTTTCATTTCTTTACGAATTAACACTTTATTAATCATTATAGGTAACCTCCTTACTTTTAGACAACAAAAAAAGCAGCAGGAAGCCCTACTGCTTATTTTGTTTCACGATGTGCTGTTGAACGTTTTTCTCTTGGGCAATATTTCTTAAGCTCAAGACGATCTGGATTATTACGTTTATTTTTTGTTGAAATATAGTTACGATCTCCACACTCAGTGCAAGCCAATGTAATATTCACACGCATGTTTATTTCCCTCCAAACAATTAAGCAATTTCATTCATACGACTTTTCCATAATATCATTTTTTAAAAGGAAATGCTAGTATGTTTTTTTTAGATAATAATTACTTTCTTTCTGTTTGCTTTAGAAGGGCTTGCTCCATAGAGAGTAATTCATTTTTGTCTGAGCCTGTGATCGTCCATGTGTTCATTTTCCCAATATCATGTGAACCTAGCGTCATTTTGATTGTAAAAACACTAGCTGCAGGACTCTTGGCCATTGGGTGGTAATTTAGCCTCCCCTTTTGAAGTGAGCTCCAAATTCGATCTGTAAAAACATTCCATTGCGGCATAGCCGTATATTCCTTCGTTCCTTCTCCATTGTAATCTCCATTAACCAAGTAAATGTTCTTATTTGCAAGGTGAAAGATTCTATTATCAATAGGCGAGATAAAAGCAAGGTTGTCTTGAATAACATTTGAATAGTAATGCATCGCCAAGAATTTAACCTCTTTTGTTTCCTTACTGTGATTATGGATATAAACGCTTGAAAAGCAAATTTTGGAATGGGGTTGCTCCTGTTTCACTTTAATAATGATTTCTTCCTCATTAATGACCTTTTCATTACAATCTTGGAGCCAAACGTACTTTCCGTTTACCCATAAACCAGGAATAAACTGAAGTGTTTCCTGTTGAAGTTGTCTAGGTTTTGGTTTCGTTTTTTGTAGTTGTTCTATTAAGTTCATCGAAATACACCTTTTTATTTATTATTTAGTGTTTCATTTGCTTCACTAGGCTTAACACGTTTGTTTAATAATGTATCTTGCATTACCATGCCTGTTTGTGAGGCAATTCGTTTCCACCCATATAAGCTGGTTACAATTTGTCTTCCTCTGTTTCCAATTTCTTCAGCCTTAAGCGGATGTTCTATTAAAAAGTCGATTTGTTCAAGCATGCTATTGGCATTTCCAGGGGTCATCAACAATCCTGTATGTAAATGCTTAACGATTCCTTTCATTCCACCTGTATTGGAAACGATTGTTGGTTTTCCTAATATCATTGTTTCCAGTGCAACGATTCCGAAAGGTTCATATAGACTTGGTATGACTGTTAACTCGCTTTCGGCGATGAGGGCATTTCTTTCCTTATCATTAACATATCCTATAAACATCATCTGACTTTCCAATTTCAATTCGAGAATTTGTCGTCGATACGTTTCAAGCATAGGTCCTTTACCCGCTACTACAAAAAAGCAATCTAATTTTCTTTTTTTTGCAATGGCGGCTGCCTCGATTATTGTTTCAAATCCTTTTTCTTTAACGATTCTTCCTAATGAAAAAATATATTTCTTATCCTTTAGTTCTGGAAAGATGTCCGCTGTTTTAAGTTCCGGCTTTAAAGGCTCAATTCCATTAGGTATAATAGCCATTTTTTCATTTTTCGTATCAAAAACGGTGCTGAGGACATTTTTCATATACTCACTGCAAATGATAATTTGGTCAGACTCGCGAATTAATTCCTGTTCTTGATTATGGATAAATCGTTGCTTTTCATTATGAATGCCATTATTCCTCCCGTACTCTGTTGCATGAATGGTTGATAATAGTGGCAGTTCCATTGATTCTTTTAAGACAATCGCCGCAGATCCTACTAGCCAATCATGCGCATGGATGATATCAAAATGGATGTCCTCTGATAATTTCTCCGCTCTAAAAGCCATGGCTAAATTAAGTCCGCCTATCCATGAAAGAAAATTATCATCGTATTCATTTATTGGTTTAACGCGGTGAACATTCACACCTTTGATCCATTCATCTGATAAAAGGTTCCCATTTCCTGCTGTTAAAACATGGACTTCATGACCTGATTCTGCCAAATGAACGGATAATCCAGCTACATGCCTTGAAAGGCCACCTACAATATTAGGAGGAAATTCCCAGCAAAGCATCAATATCTTTAATGACTGCTTATTGGAGGGGG
This sequence comes from Neobacillus drentensis, assembly GCF_036962765.1. GTDB lineage: Bacteria > Bacillota > Bacilli > Bacillales > Cytobacillaceae > Neobacillus > Neobacillus drentensis_C. The sequence continues at coordinate 74,860 of NZ_JBALOS010000009.1, read as the reverse complement.
AGGTATGTAAACCTAAGTCATTTTGTTGGAAGAATGAATTATCCATTGATATCCTCCACGGTTTTTGCCACTTCATAATAGGAATACGTACTTACATGATCAATCCACTTGGGCGTATGCTCTTCATGTTGCTTTAGTTGAATTAAATCATAATGTATTTCATTTCCATCCGGTATTTTTATCATCGGTGTGTGAATACTGTTGGAACGAAAGAGTGGAAAAAATTCTCTATCCGAAATATTGAATCCTAATTCTGCAACATAGCTGCGATTTGCAACTAATCCTTTTATAAACCAATGCCCATTTCGATAAGGAACCACAATTTCAAAAAAATGATGAGCATTTTTTCCGTTAAACACCAAATCCGTTACATCATACATTCGAACAACTGGGATCAGACGATCAAAACTTAAATTAAAATAGCGTTCGATAATTTTTTGGGGAATTTGAGAAACTTCCCAGAAGAGAAGAATTTTGCGGGGGGTAACTAGTTTAGCGACCAATTCACCCTTAAGTGGTATATACTCTGTAGATGGATGGTTCGTTCTATTACTTCCATCTCCTTTTAAATTATTCATCTCATTAACCATTTCGTCCTCCATTTCTGCAAACAATCATTATATGTACAAAATGCCAAACTATTCTTAATAAATGATAATTTAATCGTATCACCAGATTGGACCGCGCACAATAAACGCAAATTGTCGTTTATTGCAATACTTTGGAAATGAAATGGGAAGGGTATCGCAGTAATATAAAAAAGATAAGGATTAATCATCCTTATCTTTAATAAAATCTATACTTTTATTCATTTAAATTTATACGGTTTCCTGTAACAAGATAAATGACATTCTCTGAAATATTGGTTGAATGGTCAGCTATTCTTTCAATATATCTGCATACAAATGCTAATTGAATAATTTGGTTGGTCGCGTTTGGATTTTGTGGGATATGGCTCAAAAGTTCTTGGATTAAACTTCCAAACAATTTGTCCACTTCATCATCTTTTTCTGCGCATTTTTTGGCCAAATTAATATCCTCCAAAATATACGCTTTAATCGAATCAGAAACCATTTCCAAGGCCATTTCCATCATTTTTGGTATATCAATTAGTTCTTTAAAGTGCTTTTCATTGCCAATATGAAGGGCCGATTTGGCTATATTTACTGCTATATCAGCAAAACGTTCAACTTCTGATGAGACCTTTAATGCAACACTTATGTTCCTTAGATCTGTAGCTACAGGTGATTCTCTTGCAATTAATAATAGTGCCTTATCATTAATTTCATATTCTAGATCATCGATTTCATTATCCCCATCAATAACCTGGTTCGCCTTTTCCATGTCCTGATTAATAAGGGAAATCATCGCTTCTTTGATTGCATTCTCCGATTTTTCGGCCATTTTCAACAGCATATTTTTTAATTCTTTTAAATTATTATCAAAATTTGTCCTTGTACTCATATTCGTCACCTCATCATCCGAATCTTCCTGTAATATATCCTTCTGTACGTGAATCTTTTGGATTAGAAAAAATGGTTGAAGTTGAATCAAGTTCAATTAATTCACCCATTAAAAAGAAAGCAGTCTTATCTGAAACCCTTGATGCTTGCTGCATATTATGGGTAACAATTACGATCGTATATTTTTCTTTTAACTCTAAGATCATTTCCTCAATTTTCAACGTAGAAATAGGGTCTAGAGCCGAAGTGGGCTCATCCATTAACAACACCTCAGGCTTCGTTGCCAGTGCTCTTGCTATACACAACCTTTGCTGTTGTCCTCCTGATAGTCCTAGAGCAGGAGCATTTAAACGATCTTTTACTTCCTCCCATAAAGCCACATCCATTAGTGATTTAATGACGATTTCATCAAGATGTTTCTTTTTAGTGATTCCATGAACTCTTGGACCATAAGCAACATTATCATAGATAGATTGTGGAAAGGGATTTCCTTTCTGGAAAACCATTCCAACATGTTTGCGCAGTTCGACGAGATCCATTTTATCGTCTAATATATTTTTTCCATTAATATTAATTTCGCCCGTCATTTTTACATTCGGAACCATATTAATCATCAAATTTAGTGTTTTAATAAATGTAGATTTACCACAGCCCGAGGGTCCGATAATAGCAGTAACCTCTTTTTTGTTAATTTCAAAGTTGATGTTCTTTAACGCATGATGCTCGCCATACCATAAATTCAGATCTTTTATATCAAAAACTTGTCTGGTTAGTGTCGATACTGCCACAATTCTTCCCCCTTATCCAAACCTTCCAGAGATATATTCCTCTGTCTTTTTGACAGATGGATTGGTAAAGATTTTTTCTGTATGATCATATTCAATGATATCACCGCTCAAAAAGAAGGCTGTTTTGTCAGAAATACGTGATGCCTGCTGCATATTATGGGTGACAATGATAATGGAATACTCTTTCTTTAAATCGACAATTAAATCCTCAACTTTAGCATTTGATATCGGGTCCAATGCGGAAGATGGCTCATCCAAAAGCATGACCGTAGGTTTCATTGCAATCGTCCTGGCAATGCAAAGACGCTGCTGCTGCCCGCCAGAAAGAGAGAGGGCGGATTTATGAAGCCTGTCCTTAACTTCGTCCCATAAGGCTGCTTTTTTCAGACTCTCTTCTACAATTTCATCCAGCATGCTTTTCTTTTTTATTCCTGAAAACTTAAGGGCGTGTGTAATATTTTCATATATTGATTTCGGAAATGGGTTCGGCTTTTGAAAAACCATGCCAATTTCCTTACGTAAAGCCACCACATTAATTTGTTCCGAAAGTATATTGATATCTTCATAAATGATTTCCCCTTCAGCCCTTGCTCCAGGAATCAGGTCATTCATTCGATTAATACTTCTTAAGAAAGTAGACTTTCCACAGCCTGAAGGGCCAATAAGAGCCGTGACGGAATTTTTTTCAATATCCATAGAAATCCCATTTACTGCTCGTTTTTCTCCATAGAATATTTCTAAATTATTTACCCTTAAAATAAGATCATTTTGCAATTGCCTGTTTGAACGAACAGCTTGATTTTCGGTATTTTTATCCATAGTTGCTGAAACCATCCTTCTCCCCACTCCTTATTTCGATGCTGTTACCTTCTTATGAATCATACTTCCAATCCATCTGGCTAATAGGTTAAATATTAATACCGATAATACTAAAACAGCAGCTGATCCATTAGAAACCTCTTCAACATCCGGAATTAACCCTTGTGTGTTGACTGACCAAATGTGTACAGCAAGCGTTTCTGCTGGTCGAAAGATATTCAACGGTGATTGTGGGGAAAATGGATTCCAGTTGGCATAATCCAGTCTAGGTGTTGAAAGTCCGGCAGTAAATAAGAGTGCAGCGGCTTCACCAAATACACGCCCTGCTGCTAAAATCGCCCCTGTTAAAATTGATGGAAAAGCACTAGGTAATAAAACGGTTTTTATCGTATGCCATTTGGTAATCCCCAGGGCAAGACTAGCTTCTTTCAAATCTCTTGGTACTGCACGAATGGCATCTTCACTTACACGTACGATTACTGGCAGGTTAAAAACGGTTAATGCTAAGGCTCCACCTAAGATGGTATAGCCCCATCCTGTTAAATTAACGAACATTAATAATCCAAACATTCCAATAACTATAGATGGTAGTGATGCTAAAACTTCTATACAAGAACGGATAATGTCTGTAATTTTTCCTGGCTTAGCATATTCTGCCATATAAATTCCCCCGCCTATACCTAATGGAAGGGCAATTAACATCGTTATAAATAAAATATAAAACGAATTGAACAATTGGTCGCGAATTCCCCCACCGGCCCGGACATTGCTTGACGGTGTGGTTAAAAAATCAAGAGATATATGTTTAACTCCATTTACCAAAA
>NZ_JBALOS010000009.1:27776-70903 GCF_036962765.1 Neobacillus drentensis | reverse complement strand
TGATAATGATTGCAATGGCTATAAATACTCCTGTGGCAATCCGATCTGCAGTTTTACTGTTCATTACATTTTCCTCCTTGACGAAAGGTAGCGAATGAGGAGAATAAACGCGAACGACATGATTAATAAAATTAATCCCATTGACCAAAGAGTATTATTTTCTACACTACCGTAGGTAGTATGACCCATATTTAGAGTAATAATGGTCGTTAAAGTTGCTGACGCGTCTAATAAACTTGTTGGTAAGTTTCTTACGTTACCAATGACCATTTGTACCGCAAGAGCTTCTCCAAACGCCCTTGCCATCCCAAGAACGATAGCGGTCAAGAGTGTAGGTAATGCAGCAGGTATTAAAACTTTTCTAATCGTTTGCCAGCGAGTAGCACCTAGAGCATAAGAACCTTCACGAAGATTTTTAGGAAGTGAACTCATTGCATCTGTTGCAATTGTGGTTACTGTCGGCAAAATCATGATTGATAATACAATCGTACCTGAAAGTAAGCTAAATCCAAGTCCGCCAACATGGTCCCTAATAAAAGGCACTAACACTGTAAGCCCGATGAAGCCATAAACAACAGATGGAATTCCGACCAAAAGCTCTATGACTGGCTGTAAAATTTTTCTGCCCCATGAGGGTGCAATTTCGGTCATAAAAATCGCTCCGCCAATACCTATTGGTGCTGCAACTATTGCTGAAAGGAAGGTTACCGCAAAGGAACCAAAAATAAACGGTAAAGCCCCATATTCAGGTTTCGCTTGATTTGTAGGATTCCAGTGGGTACTGGTTATGAACTCAATAAGACTTACACCATTTTTTATAAAGGATTGTAAACCCTTTGACCCCAGGAAAATAGTTATCGAAATGGTTGCTGATATCATTATTACAGCACATAAAATAACGAGAATTTTCCCGCGCAATTCCCCATCTAGCCAATTTTTCTTAGACTTTAACAACCTGTCTTTTGCAGGAGCTAACTTTTCCATAATCCACCAATCACTCCTAAACTACGTCATAACAGGGTAAATGCACAATCGCATTTACCCTGTTCACTATTTTGAACCTTTAACTTATTTATTTTTTTGATTTCCTTTAGCATCACGTTCTACTTGCATTTTTGTAACAGGGAGATATCCTTGTTCCTTTAACAAAGTATTTTGGATATCATCAGACATCATGTAATCAAGGAACGCTTTAGCAAGATCTTTTGCTTCACCTTTTGTATAAGAGTGTTGGTAAGCCCAAACTGGGAATTTACCAGACTGTACATTTTCTGCAGTTGGTTCTACACCATCGATTGCAAGTGGTGTTACAGAATCGTCAGTGAAGTAAGAGAATGCAAGGTAACCAACAGCACCGTCAGTTTCGTTAATAATCTTTTTAACTGTGTTTGATGAATCTTCGGTAATACCTTCAGCAGGTGTAGCCCCATCTAGAGCAAATTTATTGAATACTGCACGAGTTCCTGAAGAGTCAGGACGGTTTACAAGAACAATCTTTTGATCTGCTCCGCCAAGTTCTTTCCAGTTTGTAATTTTTCCAGTGAAAACTTTAATTAAATCTTCTTTTTTAATATCTTTAATTCCAACTTTAGGGTTAACAGCTGCAGTCATACCTACAACAGCTACTTTATGGTCAACTAGTTCAGCAGCCGGGATACCTTCTTTTTCTTCAGCAAAAACGTCGGAGTTACCAATTTGAACGGATCCTTCAGCAACTTGTGATAGGCCTGTACCTGATCCACCAGCATTTACTTGAATATCGACTTTTGGATTTTCAGCCATAAACTCTTCAGCAGCTGCTGCAACTAATGGCTGCATCGCAGAGGAACCAGAAACGGTTAAGGTGCCTGAAAGTTCTGTAGTCTTACCATCTTTATTAGGAGTACCTTCATTTTTATCAGTAGAAGCTCCACCACAAGCAGCAACAAATACCATTAATGCTGCTAGAGTAAGTGCTAGGCCAATTTTCTTAAAACTTTTCATCTGTTTAATTCCCCCTGTGAATTTAGGTTTGTTAGTTATTTGTTCTACCTCACAAGTACAATAATAATCCTTAACTGTTAACCGAGTTTTAATTAAATGTAAAGGTTTTGTAAAGATATGTTGAGTTTTTGTAAATCGACAAAACTTACATTTATTATATTTTTCTTAATAAGATAGATTTATGCAGATGAGACCTTTGACAACTAAAAAACACCTGCCTCAGATTGAGACAGGTGTTTCTGAAATATTATTATTCAGTTTGATCGCTGTTATCAGTATTTTTTACTTTATCTTGACGTTCTTTCTTTAAATCAAAATAAGCATCCAAAACTCTGCGGCCAATTAAGTTATTAATGCTTGGGCCGCTGTTTCCTTGATATGCCCATGGTACCACTACAGCCATAGCTACCTCTGGATCGTTTGCTGGTGCAAAACTCACAAGACTTAGGTTCATGACCGGTGTGCCCCGCTTTGATTTAACAGAGCCATCATAAAATGCCTGTGCCGTTCCAGTTTTTCCTGCTGGGTGATAATCAGCGCTCTTGAAGTAGCTGACAGCCGTACCATCACCAACCTGCATGACCATGCGAAAACCTTCTTGAACCCGTTTAATCCATGATTCCTTCATATCCAATCGGTTTAATACTTTCGGTTGGATTTCCTCGACAATCGGTCCCAATTCATTATTTTCCATGACCGGCTCACGAATTTCCTTAACCAGATGCGGCTGGATACGATTACCACCATTTGCTATTGTGGAGACGTATTGTGCGAGTTGGATTGGGGTATATGTATCATACTGACCAATCGAAAGGAAAAGAAGTAAACCAGGAGTCCTTTCAGGACCAGGAAAACCACTCATTTCATTAGGCAGGTCAATCCCAGTACGCGTACCTAAACCAAACTGACTGAATGACTGCCGCATAGTATCAAATGCAGAATAATCTAGCGGTAATGGTTGATTCGGTCGATACTGTCCACCAGCCATTGCGATAACAGTTTTCCACATATATACGTTGGAGGAAACTTGCAGTGCCCTTAAATCATTTATCCTGCCAAATGTTCTCCATGAAGACATGACAGGTGAACTAGCAATCCTCAAAGGCTCGTCTAGTTGTGTAGAACCAGGCTGAATGGCTCCGGTTTTATAACCAGTTAAAATCGTTGCCCCTTTTACCGCTGAACCAACGTTATAAGATGTGGTAATATTGCCTCCAGCAAAGTCATTCATGACTGTTTTGCCTTTTTTATCTTTACCAATTTGTTTACCAGCTAGGGATAAGACTTCACCGGTATGTGGATCCATCAAAACGACGAAGGCTCGATCTAAAAGTGCGGTATTTGGTTTTTGCTTTGCACTCCACATTTCTTCTTCAATGATATCTTCTACTTTTTTTTGAAGATCCATATCAATGGTTAAAACAAGATCTTTCCCTCTTTTTCCTTCAGAAATTACTTCAGTTGAAAGAATTTTTCCCGTTTTATCCGTTACATTTTTCACTTTTGCCTTTTGACCATGAAGTACATCTTCATATTTTAATTCAAGATAACTTTTTCCAACTCTGTCATTCCGGCTGTAGTCCCGCGCCATATACTTTTCTAATTGTTCCTTGGGAATCCCTGCTTCGGAGGTAGTGACATCACCTAAGATTGATTTTAATGTATCACCAAAAACATACTTTCGTTTCCAGTCGGTTGTTGTATCTACACCTGGTAGGTTTTCTAAGTTTTCACTGACAACCGCAAATTCTTTAGGTGTTACATCTTTGTTTTTAACAATTTGTGGTGTTAAGGCATAACCACTATTAAAGTCTCGATAGATGGCAAGTGTCTCAAGCTCTTCACCTCTGATACTATTCACTTCTTCATCAGTGATTCTATCTATTTGAAGCTTATAAATTTGCTTATCGTCCAATTTTTCTTGATTATAGAGTGCCCATTCTTTATCGGTAATTTTTGCTTTTGCTTCCTCTGGATGCTGGATGATCCAATAATCCTTTCGATCGCGAATCGGCACTTTGGCAGCATCTTTATCTTTGTTAATAATTTTTGCTAATTTCGCTGCACTTTCTAACATTTCTTTTTGGGTGGTTTGCTGATATTTTGTGTAAGTAATCGCGTTCAACGGAGTATTATCAACAATAATTTTCCCATTACGGTCGAACATCTTTCCCCTTGGAACAGGGTTATTTACAGTAATATCTTCTGTGCGCTCAATCTCACGTTTAAAATCATCCCCAAATACGATTTGTAATTCACCAAGTCTAAGGATGAGGACAGAAAATAGCACGAATACCACAAAGAATAACATGTTTAAACGAAATGGCACATGTTCCTTCTTTTTTTTCTTTTTATTATTCAAGGGATAAAACACTTCCTTCACTACATAAGCTAACTTTCTCTATTTTATAGGATAAGTCCGCTTTTTACTACGAAAAACCCTTACCAATTTCTCTTTAAAAGTGTCAAAGAAAAAAATGGCGCTGAGTAATAAATTTACTCAACGCATTTTGGGGCTGGTAATTGCACCCTTTTAAGAAAAAGATAGATGCATGTATGACCTGCACCTAAAATAAGCAGGAGAATAGGAATGCTGATTTCAGCTTTAAACCAAGAGATTGCTGCTATAAAGGCTAAAATTGACACGATCCTGCCCAAATTCAAGTATAATTCTCGAACAACAATATATTCAATCCTCATTTCAGCTGCCTTCCATCCTGTTCCTATCACATCGTATGTAGTTGACATATACGGGACGAGTAAAAGCGGATAGGCTATTGCAATCATCCCGCCATAGATTAACAATTTGATAAAATTCACGTCCCAAACAATTAACAGGACGGCAGCATAAAGGATAATACCACCAATCAGGATCGCTTTTTTTCGAAATTTCTGTTTAATTAATCGTGATGCAAGAAAATACGCAATGAAGGATATTCCAGAATTAAGGAGACCAAAGGTGCCTAAAGACATTTCACTTCCCGTCGAAATATAAACCAAAACAGAGATGACAAATGCAAAAGTTCCTTCCCTCAAGCCCTGAAAAAAATTAGCATTTGTAATCAACCGCCAATTTTCATTTTGTTTTCTTTCATTTAAAATCTGTTTAAAGCAATAGCTTCCTGAGGATGGTCGTGGTCTCAAAGAAAAGCTCATAAAAACCGCAAGGGCGAATAATGCTAATGATATTCCAAAAACAATGGTATACCCAGTAAATTTTTCAAATCTAGTAATGATGATACCAGCAGCGATTGGGCCAATCATTCCACCAGCTGACGATAAGATCCCTAAAAACCCGTTAAAAAAATCTCTGGTATCTGGTTCGGTAATTTCAAATGTTAAGACATTATAAGCTAGCCAATAAAAACCATATCCTACCCCTAAAAGACTTCCTAAGAGTAGTAAATATGTTGAAGCATTCGTGCCTGCCAGTAAAACCATTACATAAAATAACGCTAAAAAAATAACGCCTATTCTAAGCACAATCACTCGGTCAATTTTTTTGGCCCATCGCCCTGCTAAGATAAACGTAAGCAATTGTAAAACCACAATCGATAAATTATAAAAGGCGAGATCAGAATACTCCCCAGTCTGTTTCCAAAGATAAATATTTACAAATGTGTTGGATAAAGCGATGCTTAATGAGTATAACCCTCCAATAATCAGCAATAGTGATAAATCTTTTGTAAGTTTAACATCACCTAGAATCTTAAATTTTTTTGCCATCAAAAACTCCCCTTTATCTTATGGGTAGTCTTTATCAAGCAAGTTTTTCTTATTCACTGATTGAACAAACAAAAAAGACAGCTATATAGCTGCCTCTTTTAATATCATTATTATTTTGCTTGGCTGTAACGTTTTGAAACTTCATCCCAGTTTACAACATTCCAGAAAGAGGAAATATAGTCTGGACGCTTGTTTTGATATTTTAAATAGTATGCATGCTCCCAAACATCAAGACCAAGTAGTGGAGTTTTGCCTTCCATTAATGGAGAATCTTGGTTTGGAGTGCTAGAAACTTCTAACTCACCATTGTTTACAGATAGCCATGCCCAGCCAGATCCGAAACGAGTAGTTGCCGCTTTAGCAAACTCTTCTTTAAAGCTTTCGAAGCTGCCAAATTTGCTGCTGATTGCATCAGCTAGTTCACCAGTTGGCGCACCGCCGCCATTTGGAGAAAGGATTTGCCAGAATAAAGAATGGTTAGCATGACCGCCGCCATTGTTACGAACTGCTGTACGAGCAGCTTCTGGAACCGCATCTAAATTAGAAATAACTTCTTCAACTGATTTAGAAAGTAATTCTTCATTACCAGCTAAAGCGTTATTTAGGTTTGTTACATATGTGTTATGGTGTCTAGTGTGGTGAATATTCATTGTTTCTTTGTCAATATGTGGTTCAAGTGCGTCTTCTGCATAAGGTAATTGTGGTAATTCAAATGCCATGATAAATTCCTCCTATGTATTAGTGATTTTATCAACTTTAGAAATACTGAAAATCCAGATGATTTTTGAATATTTCTAAAGCTTTCCTCCTTAAGATACCAAAGTTGGTTATTTGTTTCAAATATTATGCTTAGGTTCTTAACAGAATTACCATGCCCTTTGTTCAGGATTTTATTCCTAAATACTTTGAAAAGCAATTCTACTCCTTTCATTAATAACTTTCGAAAAATTGTCACCTTTCACCTAAACGGCAATCTGTCTACGATTTTTGTCATAACCGACTTTTGTCACTTCTAAATATTGTAAAGACCTTATTGACACCATGATAATAATTTATTTAAATCAAACTGAAGGGGCCTAAGGAGTGATTTTCTATGCAAACAAGCTGTTTATCTCTATATAATATATTATTTTACTTCTTCCAAAAAAAAGAACCGATTCAAAAAATTAAAGCTGGTACTATTCTTTTTCAAGAAAAGGATTCTGTCGAGTATGTCTACTTAATACTTAAAGGGAGTATTTCACTTGGAAGAGTCCATTTGCGTGGTAAGGATTTTATTTTAAAAATCTTACATGATCAAGAATTAATAGTGGAATATCAACTTTTTCAAACAAATTCTCGTTATCAATTTTATGCTAAAGCAATGACCGATTGTGAAATGATTCTAATAAAAAAAGAGCAATTTGAAGATCTCATTTTAACAGACCCCGAGGCCATGAATGCCATTATAAAATGGTTAAGTACAAGTTATTTAAAGGCACAAATGAAATGCCAGGATTTAATTATGAATGGAAAAAAAGGCGGTTTGTATTCGATTCTCATTCGATTATATAATACGTATGGAGTAAAAACAGAAAATGGTATTCTAATTGACCTGCTGTTAACTCATCAAGAACTGGCAAATTTAACTTATGGGACACGTGAAGTAATTCAACGTGAATTAAAAGATCTTCGCGAAAAAGATATTATTTCCTATGATAATCAAAAATTTACGATTAAGAACCTTACCTATTTAAAAGAAGTAGTTGATTGTCAAAACTGTTCCCTTGAAATCTGCGGATTAAATTAAAAGCCACCTAAGTGGCTTTTCAGACTGTCGACAAATCCAAAAAACTTTGGGTTTGCCGGCAGTCTTTTTTATGTCTTTGTTAAATTGTCTGTTGCTTTGCGCTCCAATCAACAGAGTGCCAAAATCAACAATAAGCTTTAACATAGCCATTATTTAAAGTACAACGATGAAAAAAAAGATTACCATGATGATTTGAATGAGTGTTTTTGTGACCACGCTACTTATGAATCCAATGACTGAGCCAAATCCTATTTTTAGGCTCTCGCTGAAATTTCTTTTGTTAAAGATTAATTCTGCTGCAATGGCGCCGATGAATGGACCTATCAGGATTCCAAAAAAAGGAATAATGAAGGGTCCAACCAATATCCCAATCGTACTCCCCCAGACACCTGCCTTTGAACCCCCGTATTTTTTTATTCCAATCATATTGGCGATGTAATCAGCTATAAAAAGTAGTACGATAAACAATCCTTGAATCAACCAAAAATACCATTTAAAAGGTTCAAAACTAAAAAAAACCCCATATAATAAAAACCCTGCTAATAAAAACAATACACTCGGAATGATCGGATAAACCAGACCAACAAATGCGACGATAAATAATATGACGATGATACTCCAATAAACCATTTCCATTCTATTCATCCCTCTTATCGAATTCTTATTATACAATGTACACATTCCATCATACGATTAAACTTATAGTCGGTTTCAAATAATATCATTCTTGTATATAACCGTTACTAAAGATACAATAGATGCTGAAGCAATTATTTGTATTAGTTAAAAGGTGGTCATTATGAATATTTTTAAACAACTTTATAAAAGCATTTATTCACCGAAGGATATTGCGATATTTCGATTCCAAGGAATTGGAAAGACGATTCTATATGTCTTTTTCTTAACATTCATTTCAATTCTCCCGTCCGTAATTTATCTAAGCACTGCCCTTACTTCTGGAATAGATAGTGCCAAAACGATTATCAAAGATGAATTACCTGATTTTTCGATAAATGATGGACATTTAACTGCGGATACTAAAGTTCCTATTACCATTAATAAGAATGATTTTTCCATTATCCTTGATCCAACAGGTTCTATTTCTGAGAATGATGTTGAGGATGAAGGCAATGCTTTTGCCTTGTTAGAGGATAAATTTGTTCTTGCAGCGGGTGGCAGGGTAGATACATACCCCTATTCGATGTTAGAAGGATTAAACTTCACAAAGGGTGACATCGTTAACTTCATTAATGGAATAAGTGGAATGAAATGGATTATAATCCCTGTGGGAGCTTTGTTTATTTATTTGTTCGCAAGTGCAGGCAGCTTTATCGAAGTCACCGTTTTGGCATTGATTGGTCTGTTATTAAAAAATCTAATAGGAAGAAACCTAAATTACCGTCAGTTATGGAGAATGGCCGCATACAGCGAAACATTGCCTACCTTGTTTTTCACCATTATGGCTGCCATTAAAACAACGGTACCTAGCAGTTTCATGATTAATTGGTTTGTTGTAATTATCGTATTATCTTTAGCAATAAAAGAAATACCGAAACCCAAAAAAGTAAATTAAGTTGCGCCCAAATCGGGCGCTTTTTTTTATGAACTCGTTCTTTTTACAATTGGACAAGCATACCAATGTACAAACTGTTCCAATTGGGGGCTTATCGGATGAAAAAATTTTTTGGTTTCATACTAGCCGTTTTAATTATATATGTCATTTATATTGACTTAACTGTTGGTACACTGCCATCTACCTTAACAACACAGGTGGATGCTAAAATTGAAACACCACAAACTCCTTTGAAAACGGATATCCCTTCTTTTGAAGCAAAAGTTGAACCTGGGGAAACCGTGATATCTATTGTCGAACATCAACTGGATAAACCTCTTCCTGTCTCAATTACCGATCTCATTCAGGACTTCCGAAAATTAAACCCTGGAGAAACACCAGAAAAAATTCAAATCGGGACTACATATCATTTCCCTGATTACTCAAAATAAAGAGGAAATGCTTATTCTTGTCAAAAATAGCGAAAGGCTGATAAAATAAAAGGCGGATTGTTTTTATATACCCTATTCGAATCCCATTTTGAAGGAGCGAATTACACGTGAGTGAAATAACACATCGCACTAAGACCCGACCAATTAAAGTAGGTAACTTAACAATTGGCGGGAGTAACGAATTATTTATCCAAAGTATGACCACAACAAAAACACATGATGTTGAAGCAACCGTTGCTGAAATAAAACGTCTTGAGGAAGCGGGCTGTCAGATTGTTCGTGTGGCTTGTCCAGATGAACGAGCGGCAAATGCCATTCCTGAAATAAAGAAAAGAATTAACATTCCACTTGTTGTTGATATTCATTTTGATTATAAATTAGCTCTAAAAGCAATTGAAGGCGGAGCTGACAAAATTCGAATCAATCCAGGAAACATTGGTAAACGAGAAAAGGTGGAAGCAGTTGTAAAGGCTGCAAAAGAACGGGGTATTCCAATTCGAATCGGCGTTAATGCGGGTTCGCTTGAAAAAAGAATTTTAGAAAAATATGGTTATCCAACAGCAGACGGTATGGTCGAGAGTGCTCTTCACCATATTAAAATTCTTGAAGATCTCGATTTTCATGACATTATTGTATCCATGAAGGCATCAGATGTTAATCTAGCGATTGAAGCCTATGAGAAGGCGTCCAAAGCTTTTGATTATCCTCTCCATCTTGGGATTACGGAATCTGGCACTCTTTTTGCCGGCAGTATAAAAAGTGCGGCGGGTTTGGGCGCAATTTTACACAAAGGAATCGGTAACACATTACGAGTTTCCTTAAGCGCTGACCCTGTTCAAGAAGTCAAGGTAGCCAGAGAACTATTAAAAGTATTCGGCCTTTCTTCCAACGCTGCTACATTGATATCCTGTCCAACTTGCGGACGGATTGAGATTGATCTAATCAGTATTGCAAATGAAGTGGAAGAATATATTGAAAAAATCAAAGCACCGATTAAGGTAGCGGTATTAGGTTGTGCTGTTAACGGTCCTGGAGAGGCCCGTGAAGCTGATATTGGTATTGCAGGGGCTCGTGGTGAAGGGTTGTTATTCAGGAAGGGTGAGATTGTCCGCAAGGTTCCTGAAGCGCAATTAGTTGAGGAATTAAAAAAAGAAATCGACCAAATTGCTGAAGAATACTTTCAGAAAAAAGCAGCAGAAGAAAAAATAAGCCAATAACATCAAGAAACCCGGTATGGTTACCGGGTTTCTTTTTGCTCCTCTGCAGGTTTACGTTAAAAGAACGGAAGAATAAAGATACCGATGACGATGGAAATAGCACCGATACCAATTGCCCAAGCACCCAAACCAGTCGCCCCTCTTCTTCTGGCAACAAAGCCCAACACAATACCTGCAGCACCAAAAAGTATAGGCATAACAAACAGTGATAAAATCGAAAGCACTAACGCAAGGGTTCCCATACCGGTACCACCTGCTGCTTTTTCCCTTTCCCCTTCAAGTTCCCTTCTGCGAATAAGTGGAACCGGTGCAGCGATCTCTGCAGCCGTTTCTTCCCTATACTCAGAAGAACGTATCGGGACAGAAGCACCAATCCTTGGTGTAGACTCATCTTTTTTCAATGTGTAGTGAGCCTTAACAGGAGCATCCAATTCTGATGCGGTTTCTTCCCTAAATGATGTTGGAGAATTGGGTATATCTTGACCAATACTCGAACTTTGAAGAGCTTCTTGCACTTTCGTGTCTCTTTCATCTGCCATCCTAATCCCTCACTTTCAGTAATAGGAGCCTTATTATTGTTAGCCTATGATGGCTTTTTAGTATGTTAATCTTTGCCTAAAATAGTTTTTTATTTCTATTTCAAAAAAATTACTTGTAAATTGTTACTTCATTGAACACTATACTTTGGTAAAATATATAGAGATACTGAAAAGAAATAAGAAAGTGAGTTTAAATATGAAAAAAAGATTTGGCATTGATATCGATGGAACTGTCACCTGCCCAAAGTCCATTCTACCCTTTATTAATAAAGCCTTTGGCCTGAACCTTTTGTATGAAGACGTTATTCAATACGACTATACTCCATACGTAGATGTTCCTGAAAAAGAGTTTGCAAAATGGTTCACCGAAAATGAACCGACTATTTATGCCAACTCCCCTCTTGCACAAGGTGCAGGAAATGTACTTAAAAAATGGGGAAATGAGCATGAGCTGTTTTTTATCAGTGCGCGTGGATCTCATTTACTGGATATTACAATGAAATGGTTTATCGATAATGGCTTATCCTTCGATCACATCGAATTAATTGGATCACATGACAAAGTCGCATCTGTTAAAAAGCACGGACTTGAAATCTTTTTTGAGGATAAGCATGATAATGCGGTTATGATTCATGAAGAGTGTCAAATCCCTGTTATATTATTTGATACCCCATACAATCAAGACCCTATTCCAAATGGTGTGATTCGGGTAAATAACTGGATTGAAGCAAATAGATGGATAGAAAATTGGATGAAGCAAGAACTGCATAAACATCTTTTAGTTAGGTCCTTTTAGCAGCCTCCCAAATAAAAAAAACAGCTTGTGTGTGCACACAAGCTGTTTTTTAATGACATTCAGGACATAAACCATATATCTCGAATTTATGTCCGGAAATATCGTACCCTTTTAAATTTTCACTTAAATCTTTCATCGGGCACGTATCAATTTCTTTTGTTTTTCCACAGGTTAAACAGATAAAATGATGATGATGGTGTTGCCTAGAACATGTAAAACGGAAATGCTTTTCACCTGATAATTCTGTCATCTCAAGAATTCCCATATTAACAAATAAGGAAAGATTTCGATATATCGTATCAAAGCTGAGACCTGGATAATCATCTTTGAGTTGGTCTAAAACATCCTTAGCCGTTAAATATTTATCACTATCAGCAAACAATTGAAGCATATCTTCTCTTTTACCTGTTTGTTTAAACCCTTTTTCTTTTAAATATTGTATCGCCTCATGAACGTTCACCAGACTGCCCCCCCTTACGGATTAATAATTTTTTATAAAAGATGGAGAAAATTAAGATGAGAACTGCAATCATCACAATTGTTCCACCGGGAGCCAAATCTAAGTAGTAAGCCGTAAACAAGCCGCCAAGGACTGAGACTTCGCCAAAAATAACGGATAAAAGGATGGTTTGCTTAAATCCTCTAGCAAGCCGGATACTGGCTGCGACTGGTAATGTCATTAACGATGACACCAATAATATCCCGACAATTCTCATCGAAGCAGCGATCACCAAGGCCACCATCACAATAAAAATGAAATGAATCGTTTTGGCAGCAATGCCTGAGGCCTTCGCATGTTCCTCATCAAATGATAATAAAAAAAGTTCTTTATATAATAAAATAATCACCAAAATGACTAAAATTCCGATAATAAACACGACCCATAAATCCGTTCGGCTAACTGCGGAGACACTACCGAACAAATAACTGAACAAATCCGTATTAAAGCCATTGGCGAGTGAAATAAATATAACTCCTAATCCAATCCCGCTCGAAAGAATAATGGGAATCGCCAGTTCTTGGTAATGCTTATATACACTTCTAAGCTTTTCAATGAACAGTGATCCACCCACAGAAAAAACCATTCCCAAATAGAGGGGATTTACTCCTGCCATTATGGCCACATTTCTTTCCAGTAGCAAACTTGCTGCTATCCCAGCTAGTGTCACATGGCTTAAGGCATCTGCAATTAACGATAATCTCCTAACAACAACAAACACTCCTAATAACGGGGCAATGATCCCGATCATAATCCCGGTTAAAAAGGCATTTTGTAAAAATTCATAGTGAAAAATTCCTTGAATCATTTTACAACGCCCCCGTGCTCGTGATGGTGGTCAAGCATGTGAATTTCATGGCCATAAGCTTTAGACATATCTTCAGCGCGAAGGTGTTCAAATTCATGTGTGGCCCCATGAAAATGTAAATGTTTATTTAAGCAGGCAACATGTGATACTCTATCAGAGATTGTCCCTATATCATGAGTAACCAATAGGAGCGTAATATCACGGCTTTTATTTAAATCACCTAGCATCTGATAAAAATTACTTACATTCTCTGCATCCACACCAACAGTTGGTTCATCAAGAATAAGAAGACTTGGTTCACTTACAAGGGCACGAGCAATAAAAACTCTTTGTTGTTGCCCCCCAGAGAGCTCCCCAATATTTCTGCTACTGAACTCTTTCATTCCAACAGCATCCAAGGCTTCACTTACTTTCCCTGCATGTTCTTTATTAAAAAACTTAAACATTCCTATCTTTTTCGTTAATCCACTTTCGACCACTTCCGATACAGTTGCGGGAAATCCCGTGTTGAAGGAATTTGCTTTTTGAGAAACATAGCCGATTTTTTGCCAGTCTTTAAATTTATTTATTTCATTACCAAATAAATAAATAACCCCTTTTTGGGGCTTTAATAAACCTAAAATCAACTTCAAGAGGGTTGATTTTCCAGACCCATTAGGTCCAACAATCGCCAAAAAAGAACCATTTGGAATCGTTATATTGATATCCTCTAGGACAACATCCTTTTCATATCGATAAGAAAGATTTTTTATTTCAATAATTGATTGCATAATCAACGCATCACCTTTTAATTATAAGAATCATTCCGATTTAACCTAAAGTAGTATACAATAGGTCTGATGGATTGTAAAGCGAACGACACCCTCGCTTGTCGTTTTATTTCATAAAAATCTTTATTCACACTCCGAGAACTTTCTCATACATTAAGGTGAGGAGTGGTGAATGTGTCAATTTTTCAAAGCATCATTAATCATAAAATCAATACGATATCCGCTGAGGAACTGATGAAATATGCAGAACAATTTAATATATCAGTGACGAAGCAGCAGGCAGGGAAAATTGCTGAATACTTAAGAGGGAAAAATGTAAATATTTTTGATGATTCCCAACGGGCTCAATTAGTAAAAGAAATTGCCAAAACTGCTGGACCAATAACCGCACGAGAAGTAAATAAATTATTTATGGAGTTAACTAAAAAATAAGCTCCGAAAATCAATTCAATCACCATCTATAATTTAGACCAAAAGTAAAAAGCTGTGACGTATCACAGCTTTTTATTTTTATGATTGCATGATTAAATCAAGCAAGTTTTCATTGAATTTTTGCTCTCGAAGCATGTTGATTTCAAACTTATAGGGTGCTTTTTTATTATTTTTATCTTCGCCCACAAATGGCGTTTCTAAAATCTTAGGAACATCTGTCAGTTGTGGATGGTGGACAATATAATTAAGTGCCTTAAAGCCAATATGACCAAACCCGATATTTTCATGTCTGTCTTTTCTCATCCCGACCGCATTTTTACTATCATTAATATGCAAGACCTTTAGTTTGTCCAAACCAATAATTTTGTCAAATTCATTTAAAACTCCATCAAAATCCTCGACAATATTATATCCTGCATCATGGGTATGACAGGTATCAAAGCAAACGGTTAACTTATCACTATAGTTGACACCATCCATAATCATCGCTAATTCCTCGAAAGATTTACCGCACTCCGAACCCTTCCCGGCCATAGTTTCCAAGGCAATTTGCACCTGTTCTTTGCCCGTTAAAACTTCGTTTAACCCTTCGATTATTTTTTTAATCCCAGCTTCTGTTCCAGCACTAACGTGTGCTCCAGGATGCAGCACTATTTGCTTTGCTCCAATTGCCTCTGTTCTTTCAATTTCCGTTCGAAGGAACCTAACACCCAATTCAAATGTATCTGGGTTCGTTGTATTTCCGATATTAATAATATAGGGAGCATGGACGATGATTTCTGAGATCCCGTTTTGCTCCATATGCTTGCGTCCGGCTTCAATATTAAGGTCCTCAATTTTTTTTCTTCTTGTATTCTGCGGTGCTCCCGTATAAACCATAAACGTGTTTGCACCGTAGGAAACAGCTTCTTCACTTGCGGCAAGAAGCATGCCTTTTCCACTCATTGATACATGTGATCCTAATTTCAGCATGCCTTTTCTCTCCCTGCATCGATTATTTTTTTCTTTGATCGATTCTTCGTTCTCTTTTCTTAATTTTATCCATTTCCCACTGCATTTTCTTTTTATATCCTGGCTTAACTTTAGCTGGTTTCTTTACCATTGATTTAGCTTTCTGGTCTGCTTTATCCTCTTGTCTTACACGGGTTTTCCGTTTATTACGCTCATCAATTTTCACAAATTCGTTATTTTTAAGATCAACGTAATTAAATTGAATTCCCATTTTTTCTAATCGATTTAATGCATCTTCATCGGATGCCTCATAGATGGTCAGAGCAATACCAGAATATCCAGCACGAGCCGTTCTTCCAACGCGGTGGATATAAAAATCTAAATCTGAAGGAAGCTCAAAGTTGATAATATGGCTAACCCCTTCAATATCAATTCCTCGTGAAGCAAGGTCTGTCGCAACAATATATTGATATTCCAAATCCTGAATTTGCTTCATCATTTGTTTTCGTTCACGTGGGTTTAAATCACCATGGACACGGCCAACCTTTAACCCTTTTTCATTTAAAAAGTATGCCACTTCTTCAGCCATTTTTTTGGTATTCGTAAATACAATGGCTAAATAGGGGTTATAAGCAAGAAGGGCATCATGAACCAACTGCTTTTTACTCCTATGTCTTGAAGGCAAAAGGTAATGCTCTAAATTTTCTGCTGATTTTCTTTTTGGTTCGATTTGAATTGTCTTTGGATTTTCCATATATTTTTTTAGGAAAGGTTTTAATTTTTCTGGGATCGTTGCTGAGAAAACGAGCATTTGCAGGTTTTCTGGCATTTTACCAGCTACCTTGTCCAAATCCTCAATAAATCCCATGTCTAACATCATATCAGCTTCATCGACCACAAGTATTTCTGCAGTATGAACAAATAGTGCCTTATCGCTCATAAGATCTTTAATTCTTCCCGGAGTCCCTACAACAATATGGGGCTGAACCTTTAATTTTTCAATGGTCCGCTGCTTGTCCGTCCCCCCAATGTAGCATCTAGTCATAATCGCTTGCTCTGGATTGGAATGCTCAGTAATTTTTAAAATTTGATGGTAAATTTGAGTGGCTAGTTCTCGGGTCGGTGCCGTTATGACCGCTTGTACTTCTTGACGTTTGGGATCAATTTTTTCAAGAATAGGCAGAACATAAGCAAGAGTTTTCCCTGTGCCTGTTTGAGATTGGCCAATTGCACTTTCTCCCTTTAAAACAACTGGAATCATCCGTTCCTGAATTTCAGTCGGTTCGGTAAATCCGAACCCCTTAATAGCATCTATAATAAATGGTTGAAACGTAAAACGATTAAAACGGTTTTCTTTCATATAGTTTCTCCTTATATAAAAAACTTTGGGTTAGTTTTCTTACTTCAGCATGAACAATAGTTTTTATTCCATCATGCAATTATAGTCAATATTCCTCCAAAACTCCAGTTATCTTTCGTTTTAATATCATTTTCTACCTTCTGCCGACTTTTAAACACGTAATTTTCGTCTTTGTCCTGTGTATAATACCTAAACCAATTTAGGGTAAATGCATAATTTAAAGCATGAGGCTTTTTGAAAGGAGGCTAAGAGATGCAACCAAGACCTAGAATGCCTATGCAAGGGGGAATGGGATTAAGTCCCTTTGGGCGCAATAATCAGATGATGAATCCCGGATTTAACCCAATGGGCGGAAGGAATCCAATGATGGGGCCCTCATCCAGACCATTTGGAGGAGGATTTAATCCAATGATGGGGCAAATGATGGGAAGGTCCAATCCAATGAATAAAGGGGGCGGTGGATTACTTTCCAAATTATTAGGAAGAGGAAACCAAGCCGGCGGCTTAATGGGGATGCAAACTGCAGGAAAAGCAGCTTCTGGAGGTGGAGGCCTGCTTCAAACATTAAGTAACCCAGGCGGAATAACAAGCATGTTAAACAATACTCAACAGGTCCTAAAAACAGCCCAGTCGGTTGGTCCAATGATCCAACAGTATGGTCCAATGATAAAAAATCTCCCTGCAATGTGGAAGATCTATAAAGGATTTAAAAACGCTTCAAAAACTACAGATGAGGCAACGGACGATAATAGCCAACATATTGAATCAGCCTCGGTCGAATCATCCAATCATGAAGAATCTGAAAAAAGAAGCACAAAAAAGAAAGTCCAACGTAAGAAACATCAACACACTTCAGCTTCCAAAAAAACTTCACACCAAAACGGATCTTCAATTCCTAAAATGTATATTTAAATGAAGAATGCTGGAAACAGCATTCTTTTTTTCCTAAAACTGTTAAGGAAAAATGTATCTTTGTATTATATCTATTAGTTTTATATAATAAATACATAAAACTATGAATCAATGTCTTTTTTAGGGGGACTTTTTAATATGCAAATCATCAAAATTTCACCACGAGGTTATTGCTATGGTGTGGTTGATGCAATGGTCATTGCTCGAAATGCTGCTTTAGATAAAACATTACCTCGCCCTATCTATATTTTAGGGATGATCGTTCATAATAAACATGTTACTGATGCATTCGAAGAAGAAGGGATTATTACCTTAGATGGGAAAAATCGCAAAGATATACTCGATAAAGTGGATTCAGGAACAGTTATCTTTACTGCCCATGGAATTTCTCCAGAAGTTAGAGAGTTAGCTAAAAAGAAAGGGCTTGTAACAATAGACGCAACATGTCCTGATGTAACACGAACCCATGATCTCATTGAAGAAAAAACAAAACTGGGCTACCAAGTCATCTATATCGGAAAAAAGGGACATCCAGAGCCTGAGGGAGCCATTGGTGTTGCACCTAGTCTCGTTCACTTGGTTGAAACGCCACAGGATGTTGAAGCATTAACGGTTGACAGTGACAAGCTGCTTGTGACAAATCAAACCACAATGAGTCAATGGGATGTTGCCGATACGATGAAGAAAGTTCAGGAAAAATTTCCACAGGTCGAAGTCTATAATGAAATTTGCCATGCAACCCAAATTCGCCAAGAAGCCGTTGCAGAACAAGCACCAGAAGCAGATGTAACGATTGTCGTTGGTGATCCAAAGAGTAATAATTCTAATCGGCTCGCTCAAGTTTCAGAGGAAATTGCCGGAACCAAAGCGTATCGGATTGCTGATATTACCGAGTTAGAAATTGAATGGATTAAAGATGCAAAAAATGTTGCTGTCACATCAGGTGCTTCTACTCCAACACCTATAACAAAAGAAGTTATTACCTTCCTTGAGCAATTTGACCCACATAATGAAGCTACATGGGAACGTCGTAAAAAGGTTCAATTAAGTAGAATCCTGCCAAAAGTAAAAAAATCTGAGTAAAAACGAAAAGAACCGAGTCTCTATGACCGGTTCTTTTCGTTTTACAAAAATTGGAATGGATTGGTATTTTCTTCAGATGGAAAGATCTCAACGGTAAAACCTGAATCTTGGCACATCTTTTGCAATATTGCCGTTACACCTTTTTTCATAACTTTTTCAACATTATGACCTGGATCAATCATATTCAAGCCCTGCATCGCAGCTTCATGTGCGGTATGATAGTAAATATCCCCCGTAACATATACATCTGCCCCTTGATACTTGGCATTCATGAAATATTTATTACCATCCCCGCCTAATACTGCCACCTTTTTAACCTTTGCAGATAAATCTCCAATCACACGGACATGGGAGACTTCCAGTGCCTGCTTCACTTTTTCCGCAAATTCTCCTAATGTCATTTCATGAACTTTCCCGATTCGGCCTAGACCGAGCACTTCTCCCTTGTTCTCTAGCGGATAGACATCATAGGCCACTTCTTCATATGGATGCGCTTTGATCATAGCAGTAATCGTCTTTTTTAGAATGGGCTCAGGAACAATAGTCTCAAGTCTCACTTCATCCACTTCTTCTAACCGGCCTGCCTCACCAATAAATGGATTGGTATTTTCTCCTGGCAAAAATCGACCCGTTCCATTGCTTGAAAATGAACAATGGCTGTAGTTCCCAATAAACCCTGCACCTGCATTACCGAGAACGTTTCTGATTGTTTCTGCGTGACTAGCTGGAACAAAAACCACTAATTTCTTTAGCTTTGTATCTACTGTAGGAACTAATACTTCGGTATCTTTTAGCTCAAGTGCTTCTGCTAGAAGGTCATTCACGCCTCCTTTTGCTACATCAAGATTAGTGTGTGCTGCATAAACTGCAATATCGTGTACTAATAATTTTTCAATCATTTTCCCCTGAACGGTATCGGTTAACAAATTCTTTAGGGGGCGGTAAATAAGTGGATGATGGGCGATAATAAGTTGAACATTTTTTTCAATGGCCTCATCAATCACATTTTCAAGGACATCGAGTGCAATCATGATTCGTTCAACTTTTTTATTTAAACGGCCGATTTGTAATCCAATCTTATCACCCTCCATTGCAAAACCTTTGG
Organism: Neobacillus drentensis; assembly: GCF_036962765.1. Lineage (GTDB taxonomy): Bacteria > Bacillota > Bacilli > Bacillales > Cytobacillaceae > Neobacillus > Neobacillus drentensis_C. The sequence goes on along the minus strand of NZ_JBALOS010000009.1, from coordinate 50,929 downwards.
GCGAAAACTGTTCAAACAGTTGAATGACTTCATGTCCATTTGGAATCTTCATTTGTTAACGCCTCCTTTACAAGCGTAATTTTGCCGATTATTTCTTGTTTCTTTTCAAGTGTTTCAGGGGATTGGGCTGCATTTTCGAGTGCGGCATAAATACGTTCCCAATTGTTCATTTCAGCCATCCATTTTTTCTTAAAGGTTGTACCCTGTTCTTGAACAAGGAACGGACCTACTAAAAGCCCTAATTCTTGATTTGAACTATACGGCTTATAGGGATCGCCCTTTTCCCCTATTAAAATTTCGTAAATTTTCCCATCTTCTTCGAGAATTTCTTCAGCAATGAGCTCCCAATTGTTATCAATAAACCATTTCCTAATTGAAATTGCACTAATATTAGGCTGTAACACCAGACGTTTGACCGAGGACAACTTCTCTTTTCCATTTTCTAATATACTTGCTATTAAGGCTCCGCCCATTCCAGCGATAGTAATACAGTCGACTTCTCCTTCACCTATAACCTCGAGACCATCTCCCATTCTCACGGAAATGATTTCAGCTAACCCTTCTGCTAATACATTTCTTCCGGCAGATTGGTATGGACCTGTTGCTACTTCACCTGCTACTGCAAATGATAATCCCTCGTTTTTTGCTAAGAAACAAGGTAAATAAGCATGGTCTGAACCTATATCCGCAAGCCTTGCCCCATTTGGGACATACTTTGCAACCGCTGCTAACCTAGCTGATAATTTATCTGTATTCAATCCTACCACCACTTTTATATGTAATTAATATAGTATAAAAAAAGTCCTTTACAGATGCAAAGGACTTTCTCTAAAAGATACGAAAGTTAAACGAGCACTTCCGCTTTTCAATTATTTAAGAGTTGCTAACCAGTCTGCCATTGCTGCTGCTTGTTCTTCTTTAACAAGACCTGGTGGCATGCCAGTACCCTTACCTTTTGTTACAAAGGTCATTAGCTGTTCTTTAGAATACTTGCTCCCTACACCTTTTAGTGTTGGTCCTACTACCCCTTGATACTGATCGCCATGACAGCCAATACAAGATTGCTTATAAATGTCTTCTGGCTTTGATGCGGCAACCTCAGTTTTCTCAGTGCCTTCCCCTTTATCCTTCGCAATTTCTTTCATATCACCAAGACCTTTGAAAGACAAAATTAACATAATCGCAATTCCAAAAACCATGATGAGAACGTAAGGAATAACCGGATTTCGTTTCATGATATAACCTCCCTTATGTACGAACGTGAGTAAATATGAAAATAGTCTACAAACAACTACTATTTTACTTGAAAAAGAACAGAAGGAAAAGCCCTAAACTTATTTTATCACTATAATCTTACGAAAAAAAAGAAAACAGGCTAAATTAGTCTAAAATATCTATTTAGCCTGTTCTTATCTTTTGCTATTTTATTTTTTTAACACCCAATTAATCTTGAAATGACCATTCTTTGTACTTCCGATGTACCTTCACCAATTTCAAGCAACTTGGCATCCCTCATCATTCTCTCTACATGATATTCCTTCATATATCCATAACCGCCATGAATTTGAACAGCCTGATTGGTTACTTCCATGCAAATTTCTGATGCGTAGAGTTTACACATCGCCGATTCCTTGGAAAATGGTCTACCTTGATCCTTTAACCACGCTGCTTTATACACCATATTCCGAGCTAATTCAATTTTCATCGCCATGTCCGCAAGTTTAAACTGTATTGCTTGGAAGGACGAAATAGACTTTCCAAACTGCCGTCTTTCCTTTGCATAGGATAGAGCTTTTTCATAGGCACCCTGAGCAATGCCTACTGCCATTGCACCAATTCCTATACGACCACCATCCAGTGTAATTAAAAACTGTTTAAAACCCTCTCCACGCTTTCCTAAAAGGTTCTCAACTGGCACTTGTACATCCTCTAACACTAATTCCGTTGTATTAGATGAATTTAAGCCCATTTTTTCATAGTTATCAATAATGGTGAACCCCCGAGCATTTGTCGGAACAATAATAGCACTTATTTCATTATTTCCGTCCTTCTCACCCGTCACAGCAGTCAAAGAAAGATGTTGGGCAAAACTTGCATTCGTAATAAAACATTTGTTTCCGTTTATGACAAACATACCATTTTCTTCACGGGCAGAAGTTCTAGTCCCGCCAGCATCTGATCCAGCATTAGGCTCTGTAAGGCCAAAAGCACCAAGGGATTCCCCAGTACAAATTGGCGTCAGGTATTTTAACTTTTGCTCCTTGGTGCCAAATAAATGCAGCGGTGCACCTCCTAAAGAAATATGGGCAGAATAGGTGATTCCCGTCGAACCGCATACTCTGCTTAATTCTTCAGTTACAATCGCAAAGCAAACCGTATCTGCTCCTCCTCCGCCATATTCTTCTGGAAAAGGCAGTCCCATAATTCCCATTTCAGCTAATTTCTTAAATATTTCAACTGGAAATTTTTTTGTTCGGTCACGCTCAATCGCACTAGGCGCAACTTCCTCATCCGCAAACTGACGCATGGTCCGTTTGATCATATCTTGTTCAGAAGTTAAATCAAAATTCATGCTCATCCCCCTTATCAAAACCTTTGAATGCGCTTTCTTTTCTATTATAAGAGGATTTATCTTCAATTCTCAATACTTTGAATTTTTTAAATATAATCTATTATTTGGGTATAGTTATTATTAAAATAAAAGTAACGAACATATAATATAATTTCACTACCTTGATAATGGAAAACCAATTCCATCCTTTTTCCACAAAAATAAAACGTCAAAAACCATGTTAGGAATTACTCTAGTCTATTTGCAAAATGAGAGACAATTCAGTAAAATGGAGTCAAATACAGTAAGTGCTTACATTTCCAAATTGAAAATTACTTGGTTTGTCATATGATTAATCCAAAAAAAATAGCTTACTTCATGATATGAAGTAAACTATTTATTATTAGATATTTTATTCTAAGAAATCTTTTAAACGTTTACTGCGGCTAGGGTGGCGTAATTTCCGCAACGCTTTTGCTTCAATTTGTCGGATACGTTCACGTGTAACACCGAAGACTTTACCTACCTCTTCAAGTGTACGAGTTCGGCCATCATCCAGTCCAAAACGCAGGCGAAGGACATTTTCTTCCCTGTCAGTCAGTGTATCTAGTACATCTTCAAGCTGCTCTTTTAATAATTCATAAGCTGCATGTTCTGAAGGTGAGGTTGCATCTTGATCTTCAATAAAATCACCAAGATGGGAATCATCTTCTTCACCAATTGGAGTTTCAAGGGATACTGGTTCTTGGGCAATTTTTAAAATTTCCCTAACCTTATCAGGTGTTAGATCCATATCTTCACCAATTTCTTCTGGCGTTGGTTCACGGCCAAGATCCTGAAGTAACTGACGCTGAACACGAATTAGTTTATTAATGGTTTCAACCATATGCACTGGAATACGGATAGTCCTTGCTTGGTCAGCAATTGCACGTGTAATGGCTTGACGAATCCACCATGTTGCATAGGTACTAAACTTGAACCCTTTTTGATAATCGAATTTTTCAACGGCCTTAATTAATCCCATATTTCCTTCCTGGATAAGATCAAGGAATAACATGCCTCGGCCGACATACCGCTTGGCAATACTAACAACCAGCCTTAGGTTTGCCTCTGCAAGACGGCGTTTTGCTTCTTCGTCGCCCTGTTCAATGCGCAGCGCCAGTTTCTTTTCCTCGTCTGCGGAAAGCAGGTCAACCCGGCCAATTTCTTTTAGGTACATACGAACTGGATCATTAATCTTAACACCTGGAGGGACGCTAAGATCATTTAGATCAAATTCATCATCATCACCTTTTGCTAATTGCTTTGGATTTGGATCTTCCTCATCACTATCACCAACTAGTTCAATACCTTGATCACCAAGGAACTCAAAAAATTCTTCCATTTGGTGAGAATCTAAATCATAATTAGCTAATTTCTCAGCAATATCATCATAGGCAAGGACGCCGGTTTTTTTACCCAGTGCCGTTAACTGGTCTTTCACTTGTTCAAAAGTGAATTCATTTTCCACTTCTTTTGAACGGGCTGATTTTTCAGCAGCCATATGTCCCCCTCCTTCCAGAAATCAAAGACAGTAAAAATGGAATCTATAGAGATTTACGCAATTGAATGATTTCCATTGCAATTGCAGCAGCTTTAGGTAGATCACTCTGTCGCTCTGCTTCTTTTTGTTCCACTTCTTTTTCTTTTATCTTTAACAATTTTTGATAATTCAACACCTGTTTGATATAATCAGTTAATTCTTGATTGGTTAACTCATCGTTTATGGACATCATTTCAATGTTTGCAACCATTCTTCTGAGATTATCATCTTGAATATAGGACAAAAATGCACTTGAATCAGGTTGGAAATGATCTTCATAAAATGCTAATAGATAGGTTATTATTGCCTGATGTTCATCAATATTAAACGTATTTCCTTGCATTAAATCCTGTACTTTATACGCCACATCTCGATCCTTTAACATGTGAGCAATTAATCGTCTTTCTGCGGTGTAATGTGCAGGCTTAAGTTTATTATCTTGCTTTGGGATTAAAACAGGCTTATTAACATTTTGCTTATTCCCTGATGACTTTCTTTTATCTGCGAAGAATATCTCCTTCTGCTGCTGTTTTAAAGCATCCAATGAGAGCGAAAATTCAGCTGCTAACTGCCGCAAATAGTGATCCCTTTCAACGGCTTTATCCAACATGCTGATTTCCTTAATTATCACTTCGATATATGCAAGCCTATCTCCTTCAAGTTGCAGATTTTTACCTCTGCGAAAATAAAGAAATTTAAATGCCATCCATGTTAGACTTGCACCGATAACCTCGTTACGGAATTTTTCTGGGCCATTCTTTTTAATATATTCATCAGGGTCCATTCCATCAGGCATCATCGAAACCTTTACTTGAAAGCCGGCATTGGTAAGATGATTTCCTGCACGAAACGCTGCCTCAATTCCCGCCTTATCAGAATCGTAGCAAATCGTTACGGATTGGACACTTTGCCGTAAGAGGGCTATATGTTCATCTGTCAAGGAAGTCCCCATCGTGGCTATCCCATTTTCCACACCTGAGCGATCTGCGGAAATTACATCTGCAAATCCCTCAAATAAAACAGCATATTGCGATTTTTTTAAAATTGGCTTCGCATTATGGTAGTTGTATAAAATTTTACTTTTATTAAAGATTGGCGTTTCAGGGCTATTTAAGTATTTTGGCTCTTCGGCCCCCAGTGATCTCCCTGAAAAAGCAATCGTATTGCCGTTTCGGTCAAAAATCGGAAACATAATTCGATCTCTAAATCGATCGAAATAAGTCCCATCCCTTTCCCGTTTGATAATTAAACCGGCTTTCTCCATCCATTCTGGCGGGAAATCTCGTTTAGAAAGAAATTTAAAAACATAATCCCATGAATTTAAAGAATACCCAATTTGGAACTTATCAATGGATTCTCGGGTAAAGCCTCTGCTTAGCAGATACTCCAAAGCATGCTGACCTTCTTTTGTATTTACTAGCAAATGATGGTAAAATTTCTGTAATAGCTCATGGGCTCCTAAAAAAGCTTGGTGTTCTTCTGAAACCTTTTTCTCACCGTATCCGCTAGATACACGAATTTCAAGGTCAATATTTGCCTTCGCAGCTAGTTTAATGGCTGCTTCTTGGAATGAGATGCCTTCCAATTCCATTAAAAAAGAAAAAATATTACCGCCTGCGCCACAGCCAAAGCAATGGTAAATTTGTTTATCAATTGATACAGAAAATGATGGGGTACTTTCTCCATGGAATGGACATAATCCGAAGTAATTTCGCCCCTGTTTCTTCAGTTGAACATAATCGCTGATTACTTCGACAATATCAACAGCCTGACGAATTTGATTAATCTTTTCTTCGGCAATACGCTCTGCCATGAAAACAACTCCATTTGTACTATCAGGTATTCGGCAGGCACTCTTTAAATTCCTGCAAATTTCGACAAAATTTTTGTTAATTCTGTCTTAACTCTTCTTCGATCTTCGGGTTGAAAGGGTTTTGGCCCTTTTCCTAGCCTTTGAATTAAAAAAACATGAGTCCAGGGCAGTTGGTATTCCTTTTTCCTCAAAGAATATCCCCTTTGGTGATAAAACTTGAACATCTTAAGCAGTAAAGTGGATGCCAGTCCAATATCCTGCGTAATTGTTATATCCCCTTTCACCGCATGATTCATAATGAATAAATCGGCAGCTTCCTTCCCAGCGTCAACATATTTCCAGTTTGTCTGCATATGTAGAATTTTCTTCTTTCATATGATGATCGCAGGAGGCAGCAAAAAGTACACGGACACTATACTCCAATGCAATTTCGACAATCTCCGCTTTAACCGGACATGAATCTGCATCGACATATCTAGTCGGATTGCCTTTTACATAAGTATTAATTCTACATCACTCCGCATATTCCTTCTTTAACAATTAACTTTTGTAAAAGGGTTTATGTCGAATTCTTTTTAGGGGGTACCCTTGACATCTAACAATAAATAGTTTATTCGTTCATAAGCAAGTCTAAACCTAAAAAGATATATTTTTATCACAATTTTTTATTATAGTACATTTATTATCATTTTACCATAACTTTTTATCATTATTATTCCACTATCTATCAGAAGAAAACACATAATCAGATGATTATGTGCTACACTCTCCCTTTTTGAATATAATTTAAGATAACATTAGCCGTTTCTTCTACCGCTTTATTGGTAACATCAATAACCGGGCAATTTATTTTATTGACTATTTTTTCAAAAAAGATTAACTCTTCCTTTATCCTGTCAAGCGTTGCATAACTTGCCTTATCATTTAAACCTAATGAAATTAATCGTTCCCGCCTAATATTATTTAACTTTTCAGGACTTATTTTCAAACCAAAGCATTTCTCGCTTGGAACCCTATAAAGTTCTTCTGGAGGGTCCACTTCAGGTACCAGTGGAACATTGGCCACCTTTAATCGTTTATGAGCTAGATACTGCGAAAGTGGTGTCTTTGAAGTCCTGGATACCCCTATTAAAACAATATCTGCTTTTAATATTCCTCTCGGGTCACGACCATCATCATATTTTACAGCAAATTCGATTGCTTCCACTTTTTTGAAATAATCTTCGTCTAGTTTTCGAACAAGGCCTGGTTCACATAAAGGTGTTTTTCCACTAAACTGTTGAATCTGATCCATAATAGGACCTATTAGATCAACAGCAAGAATCCCTTCTTCTTCTGCTCTTCTCTTGATATATGTACGCATATCAGGTTTGACAAGTGTAAATGCAACCATTGCTTTATCCAATAAAACAAGTGAAAGAACCTCATCAATATGTTCCTTATCCTCAACATAAGGGAATCTTTTTAATGCCATTCCTGAGCCATTGAATTGACTTATTGCAGCTTTCGTAACTAATTCAGCCGTTTCCCCCACTGAATCGGATACAACATATATAATTGGCAAACTCATTCTCCCTCAACAACCCCTCTACTCGTAATCTTGTTACTCATTGCCTAATGCAACAAATGCTTTTGTAATGTTTGTTTTCGTTATTCTGCCGATTACCTCAAAACCATTTTCTGTTTTCCGAACCACTGGAAGGGCATCGATTTGTTTTTCAATTAATTTTTTAGCGATATCAATTAATAAATCTTCCCGTTCGCACATTGTGATATTAGGCATTCTAGTCATAATAATATTAACAGGAATGGTAGTCAGTTCTTGTTTACCTATACTTGCTCGGAGCAAATCTTTTCTAGATAATACTCCAACAAGAATGGTGTTTTGATCTACTACGAATAATGTACCCACATCCTCGAGGAACATTGTACAGATTGCATCATAGACGGAGATATTTTCATTCACAACAACAGGAATAGATTGATAATCTTTTACGTATATCTTTTGTAAATTTTCGGTTAAAAGCTGTGCCCCTGATTTCCCGGTATAAAAATACCCAACACGCGGTCTTGCATCCAAATAACCTGCCATCGTTAAAATAGCAAGATCCGGCCTCAATGTTGCCCTGGTCAAGCTTAATTGCTCTGCAATATGTTCCCCCGTAATTGGCCCATTTTCTTTGACAATTTGCAATATATGTTCTTGCCGTTTGGTCAGTTCGATTGTTCACACCACCTTTTTATTTACCATTTGGCTGTGTTATACCTGTATGTTGATTAACGCTCCAGGCGAGTGCGGTTTGCGGGCGGCACGGGCAGCCTCCTCAGCGCTTAGCGCCTGTGGGGTCTCCCCAGCACCGTACCCCCGCAGGAGTCACACCTTTCGCTCCAATCAACATGGCCAATCTAACAACAATAACCGTTAACACAGCCTACTATTTAGAAGGGATTTTGCCTTCAAAGGCTATACTTTATTAGGAATATTATATACTAAGGAATCTATTAAGAAAACTCGCCAACTGGCGAGTTTTCAATTAAAACATCATTTTTTCTTGTAAAAAGCTAACTAGTTCAACTATTGGGATCCGTTTTTGTTCCATTGTATCACGGTCTCGGACTGTAACCATATTGTCTTCTTTAGAGTCGAAGTCATAGGTGATACAGAACGGTGTACCAATTTCATCATGACGACGATAGCGTTTTCCAATTGAACCTGATTCGTCAAAATCCACCGAGAAATGTTTCGCTAATGACGCGAAAACTTCACGAGCTTCATCAGACAATTTCTTTGATAACGGAAGGACGGCTGCTTTAAACGGCGCTAATGCAGGGTGGAAATGCATGACTGTTCTTGATGTTCCATCCTCTAGCTGTTCTTCATCATAGGCATCAATTAAGAATGCTAACGTAACTCGATCTGCTCCTAAAGATGGTTCAATACAATAAGGGACATACTTTTCATTTGTTTCAGGATCAAGATAGTGGAAGTCCTCACCTGAATACTCCATATGCTGCTTCAAGTCATAATCCGTTCTGGATGCAACTCCCCATAGTTCACCCCAACCGAACGGAAACTTATACTCAAAATCAGTTGTCGCGTTACTGTAATGGGATAATTCATCTTCGGAGTGGTCACGAAGTCGTAAATTCTCTGTTGTTAGGCCTAATGACATTAACCATTCTTCAGCAAATTGCTTCCAATAGTCAAACCATTTCAGTTCCTCGCCAGGCTTACAGAAAAATTCAAGTTCCATTTGTTCAAATTCTCTTGTTCGGAACGTGAAATTCCCCGGGGTAATTTCATTTCGGAAACTTTTACCGATTTGAGCGATACCAAATGGCATTTTCTTTCTCATGGTCCGCTGTACATTTTTAAAATTCACAAAAATACCTTGTGCTGTTTCAGGGCGAAGGAAAATTTCATTTGTACTAGATTCTGTCACGCCTTGGAAAGTTTTGAACATTAAATTGAACTGACGAATTCCAGTAAAGTCATGGCTGCCACAATCTGGGCAGGCGATATTATGCTCTTTTACCAACTCTTCCATTTTTTCAAATGGTAAGCCATCAACAACCATTTCAATACCCTTTTCATCTAAAGCATTTTCGATTAATTTATCGGCACGATGACGGGCTTTACAATTTTTACAATCAATCATTGGATCATTAAAGTTACCAATATGTCCTGACGCTTCCCAAGTACGCGGATTCATCAAGATACTAGCATCTAGACCCACATTATAGGGGGACTCTTGGACGAATTTTTTCCACCATGCCTGCTTAATATTATTTTTGAATTCAACACCTAGCGGTCCATAATCCCAAGTATTGGCAAGCCCTCCGTAAATTTCTGAACCCGGAAAAATAAATCCTCTGTGTTTTGCATGTGAAACGATTTGTTCCATTGTTACACTCATTGAAATTGCTCCTTTATATAAAGTTTATTAAAAACAAGGCTTTGTTGAACTTGCCTGTTGATTTCCGCTCCAATCAACAGGGTGCCAAAAACAAAAAAACTCCCGTTCCTATGCTAGATTAGCATAGGGACGAGAGTTACCCGCGGTTCCACCCTATTTGCTGCTAAAAAAGCAGCCTCTTTTATTGTGTTATTTAACACAAAGATTGCTCAGGAACGCCTTTCTTAGTGCTCTATACCCTAGCTTTCACCACCCTAGGTTCGCTTTTATAGAGGGATACTAAGTACTCTTCTCCGTCACTGCAATTATTTAATTTAGACTATTTACACACAGTTCATCAATCATTATAACTAGATGCTTCATGGCAACTTTTCGTAAAAACATTTGCGAAAATCGCCTAAAAACTAGTAAATCACCCTTATTAAACTCCCTGAGTAACAAGTTTACTAAAAGAGCCTTTATTAAAGAAAATAATAACGAAAACTCCAAACATTGTCAACAAGAGGATCATAAGAGATTACGAAATTTATCCATAGAATTAAGAAACTTCTTGGATTTAAGATGCAAACCTGAATACTCTTCATAGTAGGCAGTAATAACCTTTTTAAGTTCCGCCTTCGTCTCTTCTTTAACAGAAATATTTCCTAACCTTGAAAGATCAAAATAATAAAATACCCTTAATAATTTTACCGCAGATGCTGATATTTTAAGATGATATGGATCTTTATCTAGACAACGATGACAAATAAACCCGCCTTCGCGAATCGAAAATGAAAAATGTCCGTCTGTGCTTCCGCAAACGGAACATTGATTTAAGATCGGGTTTAAACCCATCACATTTAACATTTTCATCTCATAAATATTCATGAGAATATCAGGGTCATATCCTTCATTCAAAAAATTTAATGTTTGAAAAAGTAATTCAAAATGAAAAGGATTTGGTTTTTTTTCTTCCGTACATTTATCGGTTAATTCGACAATATAACTAGCATATGCCGTTAAAAAAATGTCTTCACCAATCGATCGCAAGGAAGATGCTGTTTCTCCCTGCTGCAAGCTCCCTAAGCCAGATCCTCTTGCAATTAAAAAATAACCATGAGTAAAAAGCTGTGTAATGGAGGAAAGGCGGCTATTAGGCTTTTTGGCACCACGAGCCATTACTCCAACCTTTCCCCATTCCCTAGTATATAAAGTCACAATTTTATTAGTTTCACCATAATCTGTTGTTCTAATAACGATGCCTTCACACTTCTGAAGCATTATTGTCACCTTCTAAAGTAGCACGAAGACAAACTTATGAAACGGGAAAATCGATTTGTGCTAGCTCATCATTCAGATTTCCGGGTATTTCTTGGTTTTCCTTCTCTAATTCTTTAATGAGAAGATATGTGTCAATATTACCTGTTTGGAGGAATACTTTCCACGTAAAATCCATCATCGAAAACCCCACCTTTCATATTTAGACTAGCTGTCATTCGGTCCCAAACCTTACAATTATCATAGCCTGCCAGCGCAAAAATCATAAGTCAAAATATTTGTTAATGTTGTCCATGCATAATTTAAAATAAACGGTAATATTTTAGTTAGGGTTAAAAGAAAAGCGGAAGCGCCTTAGTCAGCCCCGACAAGCATAAGACGCACCCTGCAAGAGGGCGCTTTTGCCTTCTTCAAGGAGTGGCTTAGACCATAGAGGGGCTGGGTGCTGTAGCAAGCCAATTTTAATCAATATTCATCTTCATTGAAACCATAATCTCGAAGCTGGGACATCTTGTTGCGCCAATCTTTTTGCACTTTTACCCATAACTCTAAGTACACTTTTGATCCCAATAGATTCTCAATATCTGCTCGTGCACGCTTACCGATTTCTTTTAACATGCTGCCTTGCTTGCCAATAATGATTCCTTTTTGTGAATCACGTTCAACAATTACTGTTGCCATGACATCAATCATATCTTTCCCCTCACGACGTTCCATTTTATCTAGAACGACAGCTAAAGAATGGGGAATTTCTTCTCGGGTTAAGTGAAGAGCTTTTTCCCTTATTAATTCGGTAATAATAAAGCGTTCCGGATGATCTGTTACTTGGTCTGCAGGATAGTATTGCGGGCCCTCTGGCAAGAAAGACTTAATCTGTTCAAGCAATCGTTCCACATTATTTCCTTCTAGTGCTGAAATTGGCACAATTTCTTTAAACGGATATTTTTCTTGATATGATTCAATAATTGGCAATAACTTGTCAGGATGGACTTGATCAATTTTATTAATGACAAGAAAGATTGGTGTATTTACTGTTTGAAATTTTTCAAGAATAAATTCTTCGCCACGGCCAAATCCTTCTTCTGCATTTACCATAAATAAGATTAAATCTACCTCTTTTAGTGTATTCACTGCAACCTTCATCATAAAATCGCCAAGTTTATGTTTTGGTTTATGAATACCTGGTGTATCAATAAAAATCATCTGGGCATCATCTACAGTTAACACGCCTTGGATTTTATTACGAGTGGTTTGCGCCTTATCACTCATAATCGCAATTTTTTGGCCAATTACGCGATTCAGATATGTGGATTTCCCTACATTTGGCCGGCCAATAATTGAAATAAAACCTGACTTATAACCTTTGTTTGAGTTCTCATTATTTAACATGAAGATCCTCCGGTGTAAAAGCTCCAGGCAATAAATCTTCAACAGTTAATTCTAAAATATCCCCTTTTAAATTTGTAAGAATAACCGTCATATCTTTGGAGCATAATTCTGAAATTACTTGCCTGCAAGCACCACATGGGGAGCAAGGGCGGTCTGTATCTGCAACTACTGCAAGCATTTTAAAATCCTTATCTCCCTCTGAATAGGCTTTAAATAAGGCAGTACGCTCTGCACAGTTACACATACTATATGCAGCATTTTCTATATTACAGCCATGATATACTTTTCCATCCTTTGTTAATAATGCAGCTCCTACTCCGAACTTGGAGTATGGAGCATAGGCTTTTTCTCTTGCCCTTTTGGCTTCTTCAATTAGGTGTTCGATGTTCACTAGTGTTCTTCCCTTCAAGCAGGAATCTGCTGTTTCTTTATTTTACCTCAAAATTCATTGAAAATCATTACCCAAAGTCAAAAAAAATCAAAAAGTTAGAATTTTCTCATAAATCAACCTGTCCTCATTTTTGGGTTGATAAGTCATTTTACCTAATTCGCAATTCCATTTCAAATTACGGTCAAAGCACATATACACTGCCTTAAAAAAGCTCTAGAACATAGGGTAAAAAAACAACGATCCCAATGATGACTGCAAGAATGGCATAAATAAATACGGCCCCTGCAGCCAAATCTTTTGCCTGTTTTGCATAAGGATGATACTCTCCTGTAACGAGATCCACAACTTGTTCAATCGCTGTATTGACCATTTCCAACGCAAACATTCCCCCTATAGCAAAGAGGATAAATAACCACTCCATTTTAGTGATTGAAAAATAATACGAGATAAGTAAAACAACAATCGAGCTATAGAAATGGAAGCGCATATTTTTCTCGGACTTTAGGGCAGTGGAGATCCCCGCGATGGCATAGGAAAATGACGTTAAAAACCCTAAACGTGACTGTTTATCGTTTAAGTCCATATTCAACTAAAATTTCTTTCTGTAGTGTAAACATTTCTTTCTCTTCTTTTTCTGTCATATGATCAAAACCGAGAAGATGCAAGAATCCATGTACAGCCAGAAAACCTAGTTCTCGTAAAAAAGAATGGCCATATTCTTCAGCCTGCTCCATCGCTTTAGGTACAGAGATAATAATATCACCCAGAACACGCGGCATATCAGCGCCTACTAGTTCCACTTCACCTTCCCCCAGTTCTTCCATAGCAAACGAAATAACATCGGTTGGCTTGTCTTTATCACGGTATTCTCGGTTAATCTCCTGTATTCTTTCATTTGAAACAAATGTGACCGACACTTCACTATGCTGTTCCACATTCTGTTTCTTCGCAGCAAAGTTAATGATTCTTTCGATTTCAAGCATTTGTTCTTCTGTAAGTTGTTCGGTTTCGTCGATACAATCGATTAGTAATGTCATGCTTGCTTCACCTTCTTTATCATTTCTGGATACTCAATTCTCGAGTGAAAAATCCCTTTTAAGGTTTCACATAAAGCTTCCGATACAGTTTCAATTTCTCTCATGGTGAGATCACATTCGTTTAATTGTCCATCTTGAAGACGATCTGAAACAATTTTCTTGACCAGCGATTCAATTAACTCAGGGGTCGGCTGGGATAGTGAGCGAACAGCTGCTTCCACACTATCTGCAATTCCAACAACGGCTGACTCTTTTGTTTTCGCCTTGGGTCCAGGGTAACGATAGTCTTCTTCCTTAACTTCACTATCAGCTTGAACAGCTTTGTGATAAAAGAATTTTAACAATGTAGTACCGTGATGCTGTTCTGCGATTTCGATAATTTCTTTCGGCATATGGTATTTTTTTAAAATTGCCGCACCATCTGTGACATGAGCTATAATAATATTCGCACTTTTATCAGGCGGGAGGCGATCATGAGGATTCTCAAGATGCATTTGGTTTTCAATATAAAAGTTAGGACGTTTCGTTTTTCCGATATCATGATAATAGCTTCCTACTCTGGCTAAAAGCCCATTAGCCCCGATAGCTTCACAAGCTGATTCCGCTAAATTTGCGACCATTACACTATGGTGATATGTACCTGGTGCCTCCATTAAAATCTTTCTAAGCAATGGATGATTTGGATTAGAAAGTTCTATTAGCTTCATGGTTGACAAAATCCCAAAACTTGCCTCAAAAAATGGCAGGAGTCCAATCGTTAATACAGCTGAACCGATCCCTGAAACAAGTGCTGTAATGAGATAATATCCATACTCAATTCCAGAGAAGTGTCCATTTGGTAAATACATTAAGGCTAATATCGTCAGTAGATTTACCAGAGCCGCAAAGGTGCCCGCTTGCAATATCTTCGAACGGCGATTTTGATTACTTAAGAATAGGATACCCGCTAATGAACTGAACAGAATATAAATGCCCTCTGAAAAATTTAAAGTCCCTGTAACACCTTCATTAAATAAGATGCTGCCGCAAACCGCCATGATTATTGACATTAGCGTTGCAAGTTTTTCATCAATTAATATCTTTATTAGCATCCCACCTAAAGCAGCAGGGTATAGATAGCCAATTCCTGCATAATTAAAAATTTGCAGCATACTGATGATTTTCATAATTAGGATCGTTAGAATGAAAATGATCCCAAACAACAACAAGTCTGTCTGCCTTTTTTCTGGGAGCAATTTTATATGAGAAAAATAAAAATAGATAGCTGATAGAATGATCGTTACTAGCACAATTAATCCAATAAAAGGTTTGAACGGTCTCTCAGTATCTAGGAGGCCGACTAACTTTAATTGTCGATAAATATCCTGGTTAATTAATTCGCCCTCTTCGACAATGATTTGCCCCTGTAGGATTTTGGCTGGCTCCACACTTTCTACAGCTTGCTGTCGTAGTTCCTCCGTTGCATTCGGGTCATAAAATTCATTTTGAATAATAGCATACCTGCCTAATTCAATGACACCATTTCTTAAATTATCATTTAAAGTCGTATATTTTAATTCTTCCTCTACCCGTTTTTTGGCATTCTCCACTTCATCTGCAGAAATTCGTTGTGCCATTACATTATTGATGGCCGTAACGGTTAAATCCTTTGCAATCGACAATTCATCATTACTGGCTTGTACTAAAGCAACGAAAACCTGTTCAGAAAGTGCCTTGGATACATTTGGTGTTAATTTTGCTTTTAAACGACTAATTTTTTCTGAATCACTCGGCTCCGTTTTTGCAGGATTTTCATCGGTAACTAGCTCAGCATGCTTTTTAATTTCTTCTTCGATTTCATCATTCATTTCAACAGTTGCTTGAAAAATAGAGCTAATTAAATCCACTCGATTTTGGGTGTACTCTTTTTTTAATGTATAGACGTCCTGTACCTGGTCGAGAGCGTCCTTACGCTTATTTTCTGTACTTTTCTTATCTTCGACTGTCCCTGGTGATCGAATGGTTTTTTCTGCAACGGAAAACAGACTTAAATCTAATTTCTCAGGTTTCACATTACTATACATCGCAGCAATTAACACAGTACCTAACACAATAAAAAATAGAACTAGAAAAAAAGATATATCCAGCAGTTTACGTATCCGTATGAAGTATTGCTGAAGTTTACCCAACTATATCCCTCCAAGCACTGCCCTTCTAAAAAAGATTCATATTGAACATAACTCATTTCTCAAAAATTGTCATATTTTCACTGTTCTTGCTTCATGTAAAATGATAACAGTTTTTCGAAGAAGTTTCATCTTCTTTAGGAGAAGATTTGTGTGAAGCACCTACATTAGCAAAGGCTCGTTTCGTAAACTTTGTTGCTTTAGAAGCTTAATAAGGGTCATTTATTAAGTTTCTAGGCAATTTTCGCAATTGTTCTTACGAAAAGATGCCACGAANNNNTGAACTTATACGAAAAAAAACAATCTATGCGAAAATAGCCTTAGCAAAAAAGAGGTAAACCTTTAAATAGGTCTACCCCTCTTGTTATGGTTGAATGGTTTTCTTTTCATAAGCCTCAATAATTCTGCCAACGAGTGGATGACGAACCACATCTGTTTGTTCTAAAAAGATAAAAGAAATACCGTTGACATTTTTTAAAATCGCATCTGCTGCAACCAATCCCGATTTTGCTCCTTTTGGCAAATCAATTTGTGTCTGATCACCCGTTATAACCATTTTGGAACCGAAGCCAAGTCTCGTTAAAAACATTTTCATTTGTGCATGTGTTGTATTTTGCGCCTCATCAAGTATGACAAAAGCATCATCCAATGTCCGTCCCCTCATGTAGGCAAGAGGGGCAATTTCAATTGTCCCTCGTTCCATTAACCGTTGTGTATGCTCTGCCCCTAATACATCATGGAGAGCATCGTATAATGGCCGTAAATATGGATCCACTTTTTCCTTTAAGTCCCCTGGTAAAAACCCAAGACTTTCCCCCGCCTCCACAGCTGGTCTCGTTAAGATTATTTTATTCACCTGGCCATTTTTGAGAGCATTAACAGCCATCACAACTGCTAAATAGGTTTTACCTGTTCCTGCTGGACCTATCCCAAATACAAGGTCAGTTTTCTTTATTGCCATGACATATTGTCTTTGACCTAGTGTCTTTATTCGAATAGTCTTTCCTTTAACATTTTTGCCGATTTCTTCTTCATATAAATTGACGAAATATTCTAATGTCCCAGCATTCGCCATTTGGACGGCATATAGGACATCTCTTTGGCTGATATTTATCCCTTTACGGATCACCATCATTAATTTATTCAGGATCTGACTTGCCAGGAATACTTTTTCTTCATCCCCTGACAAACTAACAGCCTCACCACGAGTAATAACAGTGACACCTAGCTCCTGCTCAATAATTTTTAAATTGGAATCAGAATTGCCTAGCAAACTAATTGCTTCTGCTGGATTTTCAAGCTGTACACTTATGGTAGTTAACTTTTCTGTCATTCACTAGTCTCCTTGGAAATCGGTTGTCCGACCGCAATATTTTCAATTACCTTAAAATGAATATCCAGTATAACTTTACCATCTTTATTTGCTTTGTGTAAAATTTTTTCATCCTTAATGATAGCATCTTCATCTAAACGGCCATTTATTTGTTTTTTTGCAAGTTCTATCGCAATTTGTTGTGCCTCCTGAATCGTATAGGTTCGCTTCACATCTTCCCGTTCGCGGAGGGTCTTATTGAGATAAGAAATTGGCAATTCCCACTTCAAGAAATGAACCTTATGAACATTCGTTTCTGTTTCATAGTTACTGAATTCAGGCTTTCCAAATCCCCAAACAGGGATTTCAAGATTACCGATAACAATAAAATGCTTTTCCTTTTCTTTGCCGTTATAAACTTTAAAGTTGGTTACTAACGGAAGTTCTACGTGACTTTTATACCACGTTTCTCCCCATACTTCCCCCTTAGCGGCAACCAATTCCGGATTTTCTTCTTGACCAAATGCACCTGAGACAAGGAGCTGCCCCGCTTCGACGTGATCATTAATATCCACCATTTTTTGACCATTTTCTATATACATATTCACAATTACCGCTTTCTTTTTGGCAATCAGATTCCTCGGTGATAATTTCTCCGGCTTTTTGGGCTCATTTTTTTCGACTACTTGGAGGTGGAAGGTTGTCCCTTTTAACTCCACACCAACCCATGTTAAGTCTCCAACATTATTAGTCAACCGCCGTTGAATCCCTTCCACATTATCAACAAAAAACTGCAGCTTTCCTATTTTTACACCCATCTTGTCCAATTCTTTACGTATCTGGTACTCAGTCGCTGGTTTTGCCCCTTTTATTTCTATCCCCCAGATAACATTGGATAGAAACATTAATAGTAACAAGAAAAGGCCGGCCCCCGCTAAAAAGCCGCTATTTTTTAGCATTCTTCGAATTAAAAAAGGCCCTCCGTTCCTTCGTAAAAAGGATATGGAACATCCACTTTTTCTTGCATAATGCCGGATACTCTTGGCATCTTTAAGCCTCATATTAAATGTGATCGTCTCGGTGCCATGACGTTTAATATTCCAGATTGGAAAATCATTTCTTGTAAGAACATTAATAAATCGTTCAGTCCCCTTGCCTGATACTTTAACGGTAACTCTGCCATAAAAAAATTCGATCCACTGGTTATTCATTCTGTTCCTCCCGGATTATCATTTATATAAATGACCTGATCAATTTTCCCTTCAAGCAAAATTTCTTCAGGTAAAATGGCTTTAATGACAAATGATTTCCCTTTTATCAATAACTGCCCTTGCTTTAATAGCAAGCGGAGTTCTTTATCTGTAAACACCAGCAGACCGCGATGGTTCTCGATATAGACATGAATTTGCCCTATCATCGTTATCCGAGGTAAATCCATCATGACATCTTGAGGAAGATCCATTTTTTCAGCCATCCAGTTACGGACTCGTTGGCCCCATTTTTTCGCCATAAAAAAAGAACCCCCTTTCATCTCATATTTATGAAATGAAAGGGGGTTCTAGCACACCTTTTTCGTTAACTAGGTTGATTTATCACTTAGTGTTTCTTGGACGATACGGCTTTTTGGACCGCGGCTCTCCAAGAATTTCAGACCAAATTAGACCATTAAGGAGCATCTTTTCATCTGGATTAAAAGAGAAATGGTTTTCATCCTCCTGAACTTCCTTAACTCTTATATTATCGGTCTTTTGCTGAGCCATTGTAATTCCGTTTCGATTAACTTCAAATTGTTGCTTCAACTGCACGTATTCCTGTTCAATATGATCTAGATTGTTTCGAATTACGTCTGTTTTGCGCTCCGGTTTAATCTGGCTGGACTTTTTATCTTCAACATAAGAGAGTTGTTTTTTTACCTGTGTTCGAATGTTTTCAAAAGTTGCCTTAGTAAAAGGCTTACCTTTAGGTTTACCTTGCTTATTTTTCGACTTACCAAAAAACACGGAAATAATTCCAATTACAATCATAACAAGTAAACTTTCCAATAATCATCACTCCTTTCCTATCCAAAAGTGGATTATTGTCCGTCTTTTTTGTCCCCTGATAGCTTCCCGATAGAACCCCTCATTTCAGTGTCTGCTGAAATATTTTTATAGTTCATATAATCCATTACGCCGATATTCCCCGATTTAAGTGCTTGAGCCATTGCTAGCGGAACTTCTGCCTCAGATTCAACAACCTTAGCTCTCATCTCTTGAACTTTGGCCTTCATTTCTTGTTCGAGAGCCACTGCCATGGCCCGCCGCTCTTCTGCTTTCGCTTGAGCAATTTTCTTGTCTGCCTCTGCTTGCTCTGTTTGTAGTTCAGCACCAATATTTTTACCGATATCTACATCTGCAATATCGATGGAGAGGATTTCAAAGGCCGTTCCCGCATCTAATCCTTTTGAGAGGACAGTTTGGGAAATTAGATCAGGATTCTCCAGCACCTTGCTATGACTATCTGACGAACCGATTGTGGAGACAACACCTTCCCCGACACGAGCCACGACCGTTTCTTCCCCTGCACCGCCAACTAGTCGCTCAATGTTTGCACGTACCGTTATTCTTGCTTTTGCCTTTACTTCAATCCCATTCATTGCAACACCTGCGATAAATGGTGTCTCAATTACCTTCGGGTTTACACTCATCTGCACTGCTTCTAATACATCACGACCAGCTAAATCGATAGCAGCACAACGTTCAAAGGATAATTCAATATTCGCGCGGTGTGCTGCAATGAGAGCATTGACTACTCTATCAACATTACCGCCGGCAAGATAATGACTTTCCAGTTGATTAGTTGTTACATTTAAACCAGCTTTATGGGCTTTTATGAGGGGATTAACGACCCTGCTTGGTGTTACCCTTCTAAGCCTCATCCCAACTAATGTAAAGATACTAATACGGACCCCTGCTGCCAGCGCTGAAATCCAAAGCATAACCGGTACAAATGATAATAAAATCCCCAATAATATTAAGGCAACTACTACAACGGCAATAATAAAAATAGTTCCGTTACCTGCTAACATATATGAACCCCCTTCTTAATCTAACTCTCTTACCACAATGCGTGCTCCCTCGACTTTGATCACTTTAACGAGAGCGTTCTGTTCGATAAAACCGCCTTCACTGACTACATCAACTCGTTCATTATTAATGATAACGGTTCCAGCAGGCCGCAATATCGTTAGGGCCTTCCCTTCCATTCCCAACAAATCTGTTCGATTAATATTGGAAACATATCCATCTTCTTTTTTCGCTGATTCAAACAACACCATTTTATTAAATAGGACCAATTTTTTGTTAAAAATCTTCACCATTGTAAAGAAAACTAGGACAGACAAGAAAATGGCTATTAAGATTGACACGCCGATTTGGATGGCATCTTCCCCGGCTAAAAAAAGGCTCAAAATTAATGCGATTGCACCCAGTGTGCCGGAGACAGCCCCAGGTAAAAATAACTCAAGGAACAGCAGGATCAATCCTGCCACAAATAATAGTAATGTCCCATAGCCTGCAAGACCTGCCTGAAAATGACCGTAAAAGAAAAAAATAAGCGCCATCACACCGATAAACCCTGCTACACCGAATTTTGATGAAAAAAGCTCCAGTACGATACCGATTCCTGCAATCGATAATAAAATGGTTACAACAATCGGGTCAGTAAGAAATTCCGTCATTCGAGAGCCCCCTTTCTTTCTTTAGTCTCGACTATTATTATTACGTATGAAGTTTCATTAAGTTTCATTATAAAAATATAAAAAGACTGCAAGCCAAAGGCTTGCAGTCTTTATGTCAGAATACTATGAAAGGTGTTGTTGTACAAGTTTATTTACAAGTGCCCCATCTGCTTTACCCTTTACTTTAGGCATAATGGCAGACATCACTTTTCCCATTTCTGCTTTTGATTTTGCGCCGACTTCAGAAATCGTTTCTTTAACGACCTCTGCCAGTTCCTCTTCAGAAAGCTGTTTTGGCATATATAATTCAACGATAGCCAATTCCGTGCGCAACTTATCAACTAGGTCATCACGACCAGCTTTACCAAATTCATGGAGGGAGTCTTTGCGTTGTTTTACTTCGCGAGAAAGGACTGTTAACTCAACATCATCGGTAAGCTCTTTAGTGCCGAGCTTAATAGCTTCATTTTGCAATGAAGCTTTAACCATCCGAATGACTGAGAGTTTGTCTTTTTCCTTGTTTCTCATCGCTTGTTTCATATCATCATTTAAACGCTCGAGAAGACTCATGTATTACACCCTCTCTTAAAACTTACGTTTTCTAGCTGCTTCAGACTTTTTCTTACGTTTTACACTTGGCTTTTCATAGAATTCGCGCTTTCTTGCCTCTTGCAAAGTACCAGTTTTTGATACTGTACGTTTGAAGCGACGAAGAGCATCTTCAAGCGATTCGTTTTTACGAACGACGGTTTTAGACATTCTCTTTCCCTCCCTCCGAAACACAACACACTAACATTCAATCCATGTACCTTGCAATTATAATATAACCTTGATACAAGGTCAACTGAAATTCGTGGTGATAAAACAAGCTTTTTATTTTTTTATTCAAATAAATGAATACTTGTTTTTATTTCCCTTAAAAACTGGCATGTCCCTCTTAGTACAACCATACAATGAACCGAGGGGGGCCATATAATGCTATACATATTATTATTTGTTCTTTGCATTTTATTATTTATTTTTGGGATGACCATTATGCGATTTGCACTGTTTAATTTATCGGCTAACAAATTAAAGGGTTGGCTGATTAAACTTACAAGTACTCCCTTAAAAGGGATGCTAACAGGGACATTTATTACTGCTCTTTTACAAAGCAGTACCGCGGTAATGGTGATTACTATCGGCTTAATTTCAGCAAGAATTATGACATTCCCCCAGTCAATTGGGATCATTCTTGGTACAAATATTGGTACAACCTTTAAAACAGAATTAATTACGTTTAATATTGATAAAGTCCTCGTTCCTCTCGCCATTTGTGGAGCACTGCTTATTTTATTAAAAAATAAAAAAGCGAGAAGTATCGGGATGCTGCTATTTGGAATATCCTCAGTTTTCGCAGCTATGAAAGGCTTCGAGATGCTGGCTGTCCCATTAACATCAATGGACTATATTAATAATTTCATCCTTTCCATTAATGATCATATTCTTTTAAGCCTGTTAACCGGCACAATTATAACAGCTATTATTCAATCAAGTACTGCAATGACTGGCATTGCAATGAGTTTTTTATTAACTGGACTCTTGCAGCTAGATGCGGGTATAGCTATTGTCCTTGGTGCGAATATTGGTACATGTATTACCGCTCTTATCGCTTCTATTGGCGGGGGGAAGGAATCGAGATTAGCTGCATTTGCGCATGTTTGGCTCAATGTATTCGGGGTCTTGCTTTTTATCCCACTAATCCCAACACTTACTGAAAATGCTCCACTTCTTGCCGATACAAAAAATGTACAACTTGCACATATCAGTGTCATTTTTAATGTAGTTACATCGATCATTGTCTTACCTTTTGCAACGAGATTTGGAAAGATGATTTTATTTTTACATGATAGAAAACCCAAAAGACCAATAACATGATAAAGATTTTATAAATGCTGTCTTTTTTGGTTGTTATAAATAAGGATTATGTAGTCATGGGCACTCTGTACATCTCATAGTGCCCGCTCTATGCATTTTTTCTT
>NZ_JBALOS010000009.1:0-27527 GCF_036962765.1 Neobacillus drentensis | reverse complement strand
TGCATTTTTTCTTATTCACTGGCAATATTTAATAAATTGAGGTGACTGTAAGGCCGTTGATGATAGCGATACTTGAACTGGCCCCGATTCTAGTTGCGCCAGCCTCAATCATTTTTTGGACATCTTCTGTATTTCTAACTCCACCGGATGCTTTTACACCCATGTCCGGACCGACTGTTTTCCTCATTAAGGCAATGTCTTCTGCTGTCGCTCCACCTGTGGAGAAGCCTGTGGAAGTTTTAACAAAATCTGCACCAGCCTTCAAGGCTAGCTCACAGGCCCGAATTTTTTCCTCTTTGGATAACAGACTAGTTTCTATAATCACCTTCGTATGTGCCTTATCCTTTGCAGCCACAACAACAGCTCTGATATCATTTTCAACTAATTCATCGTTATGATCTTTTAGGGCTCCAATATTAATGACCATATCCACTTCTTCTGCGCCATTCTCAATAGCGTTCTTAGTTTCAAATGCTTTTGTTTCAGAAGTAGTCGCCCCTAATGGAAATCCAATTACGGTACAAACCATCACTCCACTGCCTTGCAATAATTCCTTTGCGGTGCTTACCCATGTAGGGTTTACACAGACCGAAGCAAATTTATATTCCTTTGCTTCCTGGCAAAGGGTCTCAATTTGCTGTTTTGTCGCTTCCGGCTTCAGTAGGGTGTGGTCAATCATTGCAGCAATATTTTTAGTAGCCATGTACATACTCCCTTCGATTTCCATATGAATTTTAGAAGTAATTTGCTGCTGTCAATAGTTTAACCTAAACACTATAAAAAAAAAGGACCGAAATGGTCCTTAAATGGCAGCTTCTTCTTCCAAAAACAATTCTGTCTTGGATATTGAATCCTCAACAACCTTAACAAATTTTCCACGATTGTATGGATATCCTGCTTGGTTAATTTTAACTTTAACAATTTTACCAATCATATCTTCTGGCGCTGAGAAAATAACCTTCATGTAATTATCAGTGTATCCGATCAGATAACCCGAATTGGCTTCCTCTTTTGATACTTCTTCAGGAATCACTTCTAAGACTTCACCCTCAAATTGTGAAGCGTATTCTTTGGCTAATTGGTCCGAAAGAGAAATTAAGCGATGAACTCGTTCATTTTTAATTTCTTCATCAACTTGATCTTCCATCCGAGCAGCGGGTGTTCCTGTACGCTTAGAATAAGGGAACACATGAAGTTCAGAAAACTTATGTTCATTAATAAAATTATACGTTTCCATAAACTCTTCCTCAGTTTCACCTGGGAATCCGACAATAACATCAGACGTGACAGCAAGCCCTGGCAGAACTTCTTTTAGTCGGTCTAATCTTTCTCCAAAAAACTCCATTGTATATTTGCGACGCATTCTTTTTAGGACAGAATTTGATCCAGATTGTAGTGGAATATGCAAATGACGAACTACGATAGTAGAATGTTTAATCACTTCAATCACTTCATCTGTAATCTGACTTGCTTCGATGGAAGAAATGCGCAGACGCTTTAGCCCTTTTACAGACTCTAAGTCACGAAGTAATTGGGCAAGGTTGTAGTCCTTCATGTCTTCACCATAACCGCCTGTGTGAATGCCAGTTAGAACAATTTCCTGATACCCTGCATCAACTAATTGCTGAGCTTGACGAATAACTTCCTTCGGATCACGCGATCTCATTAAGCCGCGGGCCCAAGGAATAATACAAAAGGTACAGAAATTGTTACATCCCTCTTGGATCTTTAAGGAAGCACGGGTCCTGTCCGTAAAAGAAGGAACATCCAGTTCTTCATAGACACGACTTTTCATGATATTGCCAACACCATTAATAGGCTGGCGCTCAAGCTTATATTGCTCAATATATTCAAGCATTTTAATCCGGTCCTGTGTTCCCACAACTATATCAACACCAGGAATAGCCATAATTTCTGCTGGTGATGTTTGCGCATAACAACCAGTAACACAAATAACCGCATCAGGATTTTTCCTGACTGCACGGCGAATGACCTGACGACTTTTTTTGTCACCGGTATTTGTTACGGTACACGTATTAATAATATAAACATCTGAAATTGATTCAAAGTCAACCCGTTCGTAGCCTTCTTGTTTAAATAACTGCCAAATAGCTTCAGTTTCATAGTGATTTACTTTACAACCTAAAGTATGAAAGGCAACTGTTGCCATTGTTTTTCACCTCATTAATTCAAAATGATAGGAAATAGCTGATAATGCATATAAAGGAGCTGTTTCCGTTCGTAATATTCTTGGACCTAACCCGCAAACTGCAAAATCGCTATCCCTTAATTGCTTAACTTCTTCATCAGTTAAACCGCCTTCTGGGCCAAAAACGATAAGGAGTGTATCACCTTTGTTCATTTTTTTTAACGTAGCAGCGAAAACAGATGTTTCACCATTCCTACTCTCTTCTTCGAAGGCAACTAATTTATAATGAAAATCTTTACTTTTTACAAGTAAATCCTTAAAGGTAATCACACTCGTGACATCCGGTAAAAAAGAACGATGGGACTGCTCCGCAGCTTCTTTAGCAATCTTTTGCCATCTGTCTATTTTTTTCTCAGCTTTTTTTTCATCCCATTTCACTACCGAACGCGCGGCTGAAAATGGAAGGAACTGATGTGCACCTAGTTCTGTTCCTTTTTGGATAATCCATTCTAACTTGTCCCCTTTAGGCAGTCCACTAGCAATCGTAATTGTAATGGGCAGCTCCGAGACCTTATCTTCCCATTGTACAACGTCTGCAACAACACTTGTATCGGTAATTTCTGCAAGAGCACACACAGCTTGCTTCCCTTCTTGATCAACACAAATAATTTGATCACCAATTTGCATGCGCATAACTTTTACGATATGATGACGGTCTTCGTTCTCAATCAGAAAACGATTGCCGTTTGTTCGTTGTTTAACAAAGTAACGTTGCACACTTTTGCACCCTCTCTAAAACAATTTACACTTTATTTTACAAAAGAAAAGTCTGTTATAAAAGTATGGCACGAAAAAAAGGGGTATGTACACCCCTCTTTATTCAATCATTATATCCGTTTTGCAATAATTGCAACCCAATCTTCCATCAAAATGGTTTCAGATATTTCAAAGCCAGCAGCAACTAAAGAATCCTTGACTTGATCTTTTTTCTGCTTGATAATTCCTGAAACAATAAACGACCCGCCAGGTTTGACAACTTTTGCAGCATCATCAGTAAACCGTAAAATAACTTCAGCTAAAATATTTGCTACAACAACATCAGCTGAATTTTCCTCAACACCATCTAGCAGATTATTTTGTGCAGTGACTGCCCGATCACTTACTTTATTGAGTTTAATGTTCACTCTTGCTGTTGTTACTGCCACCTCATCAAGGTCAAAAGCTCGGACATCTTCGGCTCCTAACATTGCCGCAGCAATGCTTAATACCCCCGAGCCTGTTCCAACATCGATAACCCGGTCACCAGGACGAACGGTTCTTTCTAGAGCCTGAATACACAACACAGTTGTTGGGTGTGTCCCAGTTCCAAACGCCATTCCTGGGTCTAATTCGATAATTAATTCATCACTACTGACCGGAGTATAAATCTCCCAAGTCGGTACAATGGTAAACTTTTCCGAAATTTTCACAGGATGATAGTATTTTTTCCAAGCGGTTGCCCATTCTTCTTCATTTACTTCACTTATTGTTACCTTATTTTTACCGATATCGATATTATGAATAACCAAATTAGTAATGGATTCTTTAATTGCATCCACCGTTTCGCCTAAAAAGCTATTAACCGGAAGGTAAGCCTTTAAGATAACACCTTCATCTGGATAATCATCGGGATTGAGTTGATAGATTTCTCCAAATTGATCTTCTCGTTCTTTCGTCAGTTCAAATGGATCTTCAATTACTACACCACTCGCCCCTGCTTCGTGCAAAATATGAGAAATAGGTTCAATCGCCTCATTTGTTGTGTGAATACTGATTTCAGACCATTTCACATCTACCAACTCCAATCCTTACTCGCTTTTAAAGGCACGTTTTACTTTAGAGAAAAAACTTTCTTCGTGTTCACCAATGGGAGAAGAGCCACTAAGCTCTGCAAATTCTTTTAATAGGTGCTTTTGTTTTTCAGTTAACTTTGTTGGAGTAATAATTCGAACAATAATATATTGATCGCCAACACCGTAACCACGAACATTAGGTACCCCTTTTCCTTTTAGACGGAATTTTTTCCCGGTTTGCGTCCCGGCAGGAATTTTTAACTTCACTTTCCCGTGTAGGGTAGGCACTTCAATCTCATCACCCAATGACGCTTGAACGAAAGTGATCGGCATTTCACAATAAATATCATCGCCATCTCTTTCAAAAAACTCATGTTGTCTTACCTGGAATACAACATATAGATCTCCTGGAGGTCCTCCGTTAATACCAGCTTCTCCTTGACCTGACATGCGGAGCTGTTGGCCATCATCAATACCCGCAGGGATTTTAACATGAATTTTCTTGCGTTTTTGTACTTTTCCTTTACCACCGCAAGTTGAACATTTGTGTTTAATTTCTTTCCCGGTTCCATGGCAGTGATTGCAAGTACGACGATTGACAATTCTGCCAAATGGAGTATTTTGTTCCACATTTAGTTGACCAGTTCCATGACAGTGCTGGCATGTTTCTGGTTTAGTTCCTGGCTTTGCACCAGAACCACTGCATGTATCACATGTTTCTTCACGTGGAATTTCAATATCAGTTTCTTTTCCAAAGGCTGCTTCCTCAAAAGAAATTGTCATGGTATACTGCAAATCTGCGCCTTGTCTTGGTGCGTTTGGATCCCGTCTTCTGGAGCCTCCACCGCCGCCAAAGAAGGTATTAAAGATGTCCTCAAATCCTCCAAAGCCGCCGCCGAAATCTCCACCGCCAAAGCCTTGGTTTGGATCGGTATGGCCAAATTGGTCATAATGAGCTTTTTTCTGATCATCGCTTAATACTTCGTATGCTTCTGTTATTTCCTTAAATTTATCAGCCGCATCTGCTGCTTTATTAATATCTGGATGATATTGTTTTGATAGCTTTCGATAGGCTTTTTTTATTTCATCCTTTGAAGCACTTTTGCTAATTCCTAGTACTTCATAGTAATCCCGTTTACTCATGATTACCCACTCCCGAATCTGTCACATAAAGGTTATTGTATCATTCATATTAATGTTAATGCAATAAAAAAAGCCAAAGCCCATAGTTCTGACTTTGACTTTTTTCTGAGCTTTAAAAACTCTTACTTATCTTCTTTTACTTCTTCAAATTCTGCATCTACAACATCATCTTTAGGACCAGCAGTATTTCCAGCCTCTGGGCCTCCCTGTTGGGCTTGCTGAGCAGCTGCCGCTTGTTCATAAAGTTTAACTGTTAATGCTTGAACGATTTCTTGTAATGCATCCTTTTTCGCACGGATTTCATTAAGGTCGTTTTTCTCAATTGCCGCTTTTAACGCATCTTTAGCTTCATTAGCTTGAGCTACTTCACCTGCATCAACCTTACCTTCAAGGTCTTTTAAAGTCTTTTCGGTTGTAAAGACAAGTTGATCCGCTTCGTTACGAAGTTCTACTTCTTCTTTACGAAGTTTATCTGCCTCTGCGTTCTCTTCAGCTTCTCTAACCATATTTTGGATCTCTTCATCTGAAAGTCCAGTTGAAGACTTAATAGTAATTTGTTGTTCTTTATTTGTGCCAAGGTCTTTTGCACGGACATTTACGATACCGTTCTTATCAATGTCAAAGTTTACTTCAATTTGTGGAATTCCACGTGGTGCAGATGGAATATCAGTTAATTGAAACCGTCCTAAAGTCTTGTTATTAGCCGCCATTGGACGTTCACCTTGAAGGACATGGATATCAACAGCTGTCTGATTATCAGCAGCAGTTGAGAATACTTGTGATTTTGATGTAGGGATCGTTGTATTACGGTCAATTAACTTCGTAAATACACCACCCATTGTTTCAATACCAAGTGAAAGTGGAGTTACGTCAAGCAAGACAACGTCCTTAACATCACCAGTAATGACACCACCTTGGATTGAAGCACCCATTGCAACCACTTCATCTGGGTTAACACCACGATGCGGCTCTTGTCCGGTCGCTTTTTTAATAGCTTCTTGAACAGCTGGAATACGAGTTGAACCACCAACTAAGATAACTTTATCAATTTCTGAAGGAGTTAAACCAGCATCGTTTAATGCTTGGCGAGTTGGACCCATTGTACGCTCTACTAGATGAGCAGATATCTCGTCAAACTTTGCTCTAGTCATCGTTACTTCTAAGTGAAGCGGTCCAGCAGGGCCTGCAGTGATAAATGGTAATGAAATTTGTGTAGAAGTTACGCCTGATAGGTCTTTTTTAGCCTTTTCAGCCGCATCCTTTAAGCGTTGTAATGCCATTTTGTCTTGGGAAAGATCAATTCCATTTTCTTTTTTGAATTGCTCAACAAGGTAATTGATAATGACTTGGTCAAAATCATCCCCTCCAAGGCGGTTATCCCCAGCTGTTGCTTTAACTTGGAATACACCGTCACCTAATTCAAGAATTGAAACGTCGAATGTACCTCCACCAAGGTCATAAACAAGAATTGTTTGATCTTCATCCGTTTTGTCTAATCCATACGCAAGAGCTGCAGCAGTTGGCTCATTGATAATACGCTCTACTTCTAGACCAGCAATTTTCCCAGCATCCTTTGTTGCTTGACGTTCAGCATCATTAAAATAAGCTGGCACTGTAATAACTGCCTTCGTAACTGGTTCACCTAGATAGTCTTCTGCGTAAGATTTTAAATATTGAAGAATAATTGCAGACAATTCTTGTGGTGTGTACTCTTTGCCTTCAATTTCAACTTTATAATTTGTACCCATATGACGCTTAATGGACATAATGGTATTAGGGTTTGTAATTGCTTGACGTTTAGCAACTTCACCAACTTGGCGTTCCCCATTTTTAAATGCAATTACGGAAGGAGCCGTACGATTGCCTTCTGGATTTGGAATAACTTTTGGTTCGCCGCCTTCAAGGACAGCAACACAAGAGTTAGTGGTTCCAAGGTCAATACCGATAATTTTACTCATTTCCATTTCCTCCTAAAAAAATATGTAGTCTTATTGATTTACTTTCACCATCGCAGGTCGGATAACGCGGTCTTTTAACAAATAACCTTTTTGGAATTCATCCGTCACAATGTTTGAGCCATAATTTTCATCTTCACCCTGCATTACTGCCTGATGCTGATGCGGATCAAACTCTTTACCTACAGATTCGATTGGTTCAACACCTTCACTTTTCAAGGCATCAAGCAAACTGCGGTATACCATGTCCATTCCTTGTAGAAGTGTCTTGGTTTGTTCATTATCCGCTTCAATTTTCATAGCTCTTTCAAAATTGTCAATCGCAGGTAATAAATCTGTAATAAGTTTTTGTGCTCTATATTTTTGGCCCGCTTCTAGATCTAATCTAGTCCGTCGGCGGAAATTATCAAAATCTGCTTGCAGACGAAGATATCGATTATCAGCTTCCACTAACTTTTCCTTCAACATTTGAATTTCTTGGTCTTTTTCATCTACAAGAGTATCTTCGGCTTGTTCTGTTGCTACACCCTCTTCAAAAACAGGCTCAACCGTTTTTTCATCGGTAAGTTCAACATTATCAGTACTCTCAACTTCAATTTCTTCATTCAATGTTTTATTATTCTCATTCGTCAACTTACTCACCTCCCTTAAAGCTTTTTCCACCATTTATAGGATAATCCATCTTCATAGAAAAGGGGGTGAAATAAAGGCATTTCACCCTTGGTGAAATAAAGGCATTTCACCCTTGGTGAAATAAACGGCATTTCACCCTTACTCAATATTACCCGAGCTATTTATTTTGATACAGTTTTGTCCATACAGCAGTTAAATCCTTACTTAGCAATTGTAATAAGCTAATCACTCGGGAATATTCCATTCTAGTTGGACCTAGGATTGCAATCGTCCCTAAATTTTCTGCCCCTGCCGAGTAGGTAGCTGTGATGAGACTGCAATTATCCATAACACTATTTTTATTTTCAGTGCCAATTTTGACCTGAATTCCTGCTGAATCATTTCGGATTAAATTATAAATCCATTCTTCCTGATCAATCATGGTTAATAGACTGCGGAGTTTGGTTACATCATGAAACTCCGGTTGGCTTAACATATTGGTCTTTCCAGCAAAGAACAGTTTTTCATTAATTGGCATTTTCAATGAATCTGCGATTGTATGCAGCATTAAATCATAATCATGGATATGCTGCCGTAAAAGCATCGCAACTTCCTTATAAATCTTATCATTTAGATCATCAAGAGGTACACCTGCTAAACGATCATTTAATATATTTACTGTTTTCTCTAAATCACCAGCATCTACTGACGGTGGCAAAGAAAAGGTTCTGTTTTCTACATGACCCGTATCTGTAACAAAAATAGCCACAGCGGTTTCTTTGTTTAACGGGATAATTTGAATTCTTTTCAACTTATTAACACTGACTGCAGGACCAAGAACAATTGATGTGTAGTTCGTAAGGTCTGATAAAATTTTTGCAGATCTTTGGATAATTTTCTCGAATTCGAAAATTTTCTCAGCAAAAACCGACTGAACGATAGAGATATCATGTTGATTTAGCACTTGCGGAGACAAGAGATGGTCAACATAATACCGATAACCTTTTTCCGACGGGACACGCCCTGATGAGGTATGTGTCTTTTCAATAAACCCCAACTCTTCAAGATCGGACATTTCATTGCGAATGGTTGCCGAACTGAAGGAAATTTCTTTCTTTTTCGACAAACTTCTTGAGCCGACTGGTTGGGCAGATCGAATAAAGTCATCAACAATAACCTGAAGAATTAACAATTGACGATCTGTTAGCAACATTCATCACCTCTGTTAGCACTCCTAGTTAACGAGTGCTAATTATATTAATAAATTATCAAATGAAGGGGGATGGTGTCAATCAAAAAGAACAGAGAACCTATGATTTAGGACAATGAATAAGGTTTACTCTATCTTAGAAATGCCTGGAAAACTTCATTTCCTAGCAGTCTCCCCTTTTTCGTTAAAAATATATGATTTTTTCCAACTTCTAACCACTGTTTCGCAGTTAAATCCATTATCTCTTTTTCGAATAATTGAAGCGGGTCTTCTGCAAACTTTTCAATAAAGTGAGGAATGGAAACCCCAGCAGTTTTTCGCAATCCTAAAAACATTTCTTCTTCCATTTGCTCCACTTTTGTAGTCAGATGTTCTTCCATAACTGGGAGGTTCCCTTTATTTATTTGCTCCATATATCTTTTTAAAGGACCAATATTTGAACGTCTTATCCCATTTAAATAACTGTGAGCCCCAGCCCCAAATCCATAATAGGAATCGTTATTCCAATAGGTCATGTTATGCCTGCTCTCAAAGCCTGGTTTCGAAAAATTACTAATTTCATACTGATTGAATCCATGTCTTTCCATTTCTTCCATTAATAATTCATACATCACCGCTTCAGCATCTTGACCAGGTGTTGGGAGCTTTCCTTTTTTCAATAAATTATAAAAGACGGTTTTTGGTTCAATGATTAAGGAATAGGCAGAGTAGTGGGTGATATCAAGTGAAAAGGCTTCTTTTAATGTCTCTTTAAAGTCTGTAAGAGTTTGTGTGGGTAAACTAAAGATAAGATCAATACTAATATTTTCAAATCCTACAGATTTTGCGTTATCGATTGTTTGATAAACATCTTTCGCTTTGTGAACACGGCCTATTTTTCGCAATAATTCCTCATTGAACGTTTGAACGCCAAGGCTAATTCGATTCACTCCAGCCTCTTTTAATATTTCTAATTTCCCCATCGTTAAGTCACCCGGATTAGCTTCAAAGGTAAATTCTACGGACTCACGCTTCGGCAAATTTCTGTTAATACTTTCACAAAATTGATAAAGCTGCTTCTCATTTAATGAAGTGGGCGTACCACCACCGACAAATATAGTCTCAAGGGCATTTGTCGGAAATTGGCTTACAGTCATCTTCATTTCTTGCTCAAGTGCTTTTAAATAGTCATCTACCGGCTGTCCCTTTAGGAACACTTTATTAAAATCACAATAATGACAAATATGCTCGCAAAAAGGGATATGGAGATAGGCAGATTTAATCATTTCTTTCACTTCCTCTATTGATGTAACAAAAAGAGGCTAGAATTCGCCCAAAATGGCTTGTCCTAACCTCCCGCTAGTTTATTTTTTTGTGTTGCTATCGTCCATTTTTAAAACAGCCATAAATGCTTCTTGTGGTACTTCAACGGATCCAACTTGTTTCATCCGCTTTTTACCTTCTTTTTGCTTTTCTAACAATTTGCGTTTACGGGAAATATCTCCACCATAACATTTTGCTAATACGTTTTTACGCATGGCTTTAATGGTAGAACGAGCAATAATTTTTTGACCAACAGCGGCCTGAATAGGAACCTCAAACTGCTGCCTTGGAATAAGTTCCTTCAGCTTTTCAACAATGATCTTACCACGTTCATAGGCAAAGTCTTTATGCACGATAAAGCTTAGCGCATCCACTTTTTCAGCATTTAGCAATATGTCCATTTTAACCAAACTGGAAGGCTTATAACCAATTAACTCATAATCAAAGGAGGCGTATCCTCTTGTGCTTGATTTCAATTGATCAAAGAAATCATAGACAATTTCTGCTAATGGCATCTCATAGATAATACTTACCCGATTTTCAGCCAGGTATTCCATCGTTACAAAAATTCCCCGCTTTTGTTGGCAAAGCTCCATAATCGTTCCTACATAATCATTTGGTGCCATCATGGTTGCTTTAACATATGGCTCTTCGACGCGATCTATTTTTTGCGGGTCTGGCAAATCAGATGGATTATCAACTTTAATTTCTGAACCATCTGTCATATGGACGTGATAGATAACACTTGGTGCTGTCGTAATTAAGTCAATTTTGAATTCACGTTCAATCCGTTCTTGAATGATTTCCATATGTAGCAATCCTAAGAATCCACAACGGAAACCGAATCCAAGTGCTTGTGATGTTTCTGGTTCAAATTGAAGTGAAGAATCATTTAACTGAAGTTTTTCTAATGCTTCACGAAGATCATTAAATTTCGCTGTGTCAATTGGGTAAAGTCCACAATAAACCATAGGGTTGAGTTTCCGGTAACCTGGAAGCGGTTCTGTTGTCCCATTTTTTGCATTGGTAATCGTATCACCGACACGAGTGTCGCCGACATTTTTTATCGATGCAGATAAAAAGCCAACATCTCCAACGGTTAACTCATCACACATCGTTGCTTTTGGTGTAAATACGCCTACTTCATTTACTTCAAATTCCTTCCCAGTCGCCATCATTCTTACTTTGTCGCCCACCTTAACCGTTCCTTCAACAACACGAATGTACGCGACAACGCCACGATAAGCATCATAGAGGGAATCAAAAATTAGGGCTTTTAAAGGTGCTTCCGGGTCTCCCTTTGGAGCAGGGATTTTTTGAACCACTTGTTCCAAGATTTCTTCAATCCCGATCCCAGCCTTTGCTGAAGCTAACACTGCTTCTGAAGCGTCCAAACCGATAACATCTTCGATTTCACCGCGGACGCGCTCTGGATCTGCACTAGGCAAGTCAATTTTATTGATGACTGGTAAAATCTCAAGATCGTTATCAAGGGCAAGGTATACGTTTGCTAGTGTTTGTGCTTCAATTCCTTGTGCAGCGTCAACGACTAAAACAGCCCCTTCACATGCTGCAAGACTTCTTGATACTTCATAGGTAAAATCGACATGTCCCGGTGTATCAATTAAATGGAAAATATACTCTTCCCCATCTTTTGCTTTGTATTTTAATTGGACGGCATTTAACTTTATGGTTATACCGCGCTCCCTTTCAAGATCCATTGAATCTAGAAGCTGGTCTTTCATTTCCCGAGAGGTCAACGCATTGGTTTTTTCCAAAATTCGGTCAGCCAATGTTGATTTCCCATGATCAATATGGGCAATAATCGAGAAATTTCTTATTTTTGATTGTCGTTTGAGTCTTTCATTATTGTTCACGGTATTTCACTCCTACTATACTCGCACATATACACTATTTTGAATTATATCAATAGGATTAACAAGATTCAATGAAAATCTAAAAGCGGAAGCGTCTTGCACAGGGAAAAAAGCATTTCATTTTTTCTTAGGGGCGACAGGCATAACACGAGCCGCCGAGAAGATTGTTCTTTAACCTTCTTGACGGATTGAATTAAAAGTGGAGGCGACTGCCCTGGGACGAAGGCATAAGACGCACACTGCAAGAAGGCGATTTTTGTCTTCTTCAGGGGGTGGCTTATGACTCGAGTCCCAAGGAGCCGAAACTAGATACGCTTATGACCCCGAGCACCTAGACACTGGAGCTAGACACTGATAATATTTCAAAGAACCAAAATAGCGGCACCTAAATGGTGCCACTTTTATGATTTTAATCAGTAATAAGGTGAACTAACTTTTCAGAAGCCCCAGAGATACTTTCAGACATCTTCTTTCCCATCGAAGAGAAAAAATTATAGGCACTAATTTCTTCTAACTTCTTCTGCTTTGCCTCAAGATCATGGCTGGAGATATCGTTTCCCAAAAAGGTAGCTTGTAAATCATTGTTTGTTTCATTTAAACCAACAGCGTTTTGAAAATTCGGATCGTCATAGCCTTTCATCTTATGAATACCGTCATTCGCTAATTGCATTCCAACTAAAACCGAGATTAACATGAGAGCGGCTAAGCATAAGCTTTTTAGCATGAACATTTTCATAAAAAATGCTCCCTTACATCTATTGTTTTTTTGTTGATTGTTCAACGTCCTGGTTAACTTTTTCAGCTTGCCAGTAAAATTCACTAAACACATCCGCGAGGGCATCTGCGGAACGATTTAATTCCTCAAATGTATTATCAACTCCGCCAAATTCAATCAAAAGTGCATTTTCCGAGAGGTTTTGATTATAGATACTATTTGAACCTGCTGCGTTTTTAATAATGACTCCTCTGCTTAAGCCTTTATATTTTTTTTGAAGGAGATCGTGAAGAGCCTTAGCTAGTTTTGCATTCTTTTCATAATTTGGATTTTTACCACCGATTACAAACGCAAGCTTTGCAAAGGACTTTCCATTAATGCTAACTGTTGTTTGTTTCTTGCGGCGTGAATCTCTATGAATATCAATAAAATAATCTAAATCACGGTTCGATGCCATTGCTGCTTGAACAACCGGGCGAGATTCCTGGTACGATTGTGGATAACCTAAACCTTTTTTATTTAAGTTCGCCTGGATATCAGTTTTATCAATAAAAGTACCGATTCCTCGATCCTCTAAACTCGTTCTTAATTGATCTCCAATTTTGGTGACATTAATTTGTGAATGGTAAGCTTTATCAGGATCGGTCACACCTTTGAGGTATGGTAAATAAGATTCCCGCGTATGTGTAAAATAAACATATACAACCTTGTGTTTCCCCGTCGTTTGGCCTTGTGATGAAGGGGGGTCTTCACCAGATGGCTTTTCGATACCTTCTAAATTTTGCAATGATGCCTCCCGCTCCGCTTTCATTATTTCAATAGGAGGGGCCGATTCAATTGGCATATTGGTGTAGTTTGTCCCCTCACCTGCTACAAGAATTTTCCCGTCAAATTCATAAAAACCTGGGAGTTCTCTCCCTAAGAGACTGCGGGGATCATTTAAATTAATATTGCTTGAGAGCTTAAATACCAAGTTCGTTAATTTAGGAGTTGTCGTCCAATCTTGTTCAACCGATAAGAAATGATGATTTTCCCAACCCATTAATTGATACAGTAATTCTCCATTCACATTTGTTGCTGCTTGATTTACCGAGGACGACATTAGTCGATATTGTGGCTTTAACGAGGTTAATAACCCACTAATAGAGAAAATCAATAGCATAAATAGTAACAATAATCCAGCGGCTTTAAGTAGACTTGTCCCTTGTACCATAACAAAAGTTCCTGAATTTCTAGCTTTCATGGTTCCACCTCGCAAAACGAATTCTAGTAAATGATATGAAGATACTAGAATTGATAGAACCCGAAGTTTAACTTTAGAGGCATCTTTTGAAAAAATAGTTTTCAATGATGCCTCTTTTCCTGCTTTTATTTTGTATAGTAACCTGCATTTCCTTGATCAACTGCACCATGAAGTGAAGCATTTAAACCGTTCGCAATTAAATTGGCCATATCCTCTATAAAAACATCTACTTCCTTGGGGGTTACCATTAAATTATGTCCGATTGGAGAAAGAACTTCATAAATTAATTTTCTTTTCTCTTCTTCTTCCAGTGTTCCTATCATTCCAAGAAAAGTCTTCCGATGCTTTTCTTCCGGTAAGTCCTCTTCAGTTAGTTTACGGCGCTCTCCGAAGCTCATTCCAGCTGGAGCGAGTGCTCTTGAAGGACGATTGCCCTCATTCAACTCTTTCCCAAAATGCTTAAGAATAAAATCGATTGTATCACTCGTAATCGATACAGCATCTACCACGGTTGGTACCCCGATTGCGATGACAGGTATCCCTAAGGTTTCTTTGCTCAATTCTTTTCTTTTATTACCAACCCCAGAACCAGGATGTATACCAGTATCAGAAATTTGAATGGTTGAATTAACCCTTTCAATTGATCTTGATGCAAGTGCGTCAATCGCAATAACAAAGTCTGGTTTTGTTTTTTCAACGACCCCAAAAATAATATCGCTTGTTTCAATCCCCGTTAATCCCATTACGCCAGGTGAAAGTGCACTAACGGATCGAAAGCCTTCTTCAACATTTTCCGGCTGTAGCTGAAAAAGATGTCGTGTCACCAATAAATTCTCACAAACCATTGGTCCAAGTGCATCAGGGGTCACATTCCAGTTTCCTAATCCAACTACTAAGCATGAATCCGTTTTTTTTATTCCGCTTCCCTCCAAAAAATAGGAAAACTCTTTAGCAAAAATCTCCTCTACCTTTTGTTGGACCTCAGTATTTTGCTGGCGGATTCCTTGGACTTCGACAGTTAAATATCGTCCTGCTTTTTTTCCTAACTGTTGTTCTCCTTGTTTTGTTACTTCCACTAAAGAAATCTTTATATCATCAACATCTTTTTCCTTAATAATTACGCCTTCAATTTGTGAAAGATCTTTCTCTTGTCCGACAGACCCTTTCTGCTGTGAAAGGACCATTTCCCTTGCTTCAATCGCCAAATCCGTTCGTACAGAGTACTGACTTAAGTCAATTGATTCACCCATTATTATTCACTCCTATCAAAATCTGCCTAAAATCTAGTAACTATTTCCTATTTTTCCCCTTTACCTTATAAAACATGCAAATGATATTTCTTCTGGTGAAACAAGTATTGCATTATAGGCATCCATTTGATAAAATATTTCATGTTCTGATTAATTTTTTAGGAATGTTAAGTCGAGTTCATATAGTCTCGATTCTTTGTAGGAGGTGAAAGTAATGCCTAATATTAAATCTGCTATTAAGCGTGTAAAAACAAGTGAAGCTCGTAACGCTCAAAATACAACTGCTAAATCTTCTATGCGTACTGCTGTTAAGAAAGTAGAAGCTGCTATTTCTACAAACGACGGTGCAGCTGCTAAAGAAGTATTTGCTGCTGCTGCTAGTAAATTAGACAAGGCTGCTGCAAAAGGACTTATCCACAAAAATGCTGCTGCTCGTAAAAAATCACGTCTAATGAAAAAAGCTAATGCTCTTTAATTTTGAGCAAAATAAAAAAACGATTCCCTTTTAAAGGAATCGTTTTTTTTTGCTCTGTTAAACTTGCCTGTTGATTTCCGCTCCAGGCGCTTCGCTNNCAGGGTGCCAAAATCAACATTTAGCTTTAACAGAGCCTTTATTTTTTCAAATGAAATAGAAACATTTCAATCAGTAAAGATTTATTCATGCCGCCAGTTTTCATTTGGTAATCAGCTTCGGCAAGTAAATCCATTAATTGAGCCAGTTCCTCATCCGTAAATTTATTGGCTTGCCCAAGGGCCAGTTTGACACGGAACGGGTGCGTTCTCAAGAAACCAGCGATTTGCTGCTGCCCATACCCTCTTCTCGAAAGTTCCTTTACTTGGTAGATTAACCTAAATTGTCCTGCAAGCAACGCCAAAATCTTGATCGGCTCTTCATTTTGTTTTAACAAATCATAATAAATCCTAAGAGCCTCATCGAGTTTTCGCTGGACAACTTTTTCAATAAGAGTGAATATATTTTGCTCAAGGGATCGTGCAACTAATTTCTCCACTAAACTAACGTCAATTCTTTTTTCCCCTGCTGCATATAAAGCCATTTTATCCACTTCACTCGTTATCATAGACATATTAGTTCCAACCAAGGCCAACAATTGATCAATTGCATCTGGTTCGAATTCAATCCCGCTGTTTTTCGCCCTGCTCTTGATCCAATTCCTTAAATCATGTTCATTTAACTTTTTGGCTTCAACGACTTCAGCGGTTCTTTTTAATTCCTTCGTTATTTTCTTTCGTTCATCCAACTTTTCATATGGAGCCGAAATCACTATCACCGAATAGGGCGATGGATCTTTCAAATACATTTCAAGCCTAGTTAAATTATGGACCGCCTTTTCCTTTGATTTTTCTGCCGTTAAAAAAATGGGATTATGTAAAAAGATGACTTTTTTTTCACCTAAAAAAGGAAAGGTCTCCGCATCTTCGATAGCTACTTCGATTGGCGTTTCCTCTAAATCATAACTGGCAAAATTAAAATCCTTCTCCTCTTCGGTCAAAATATGGTTAAGTAATAATTGCTTTGTTTCATTAATTAAAAATGACTCGGTTCCAAATAATAAATAAATAGGAGCAATTTCCTTTTGTTTAATTTTTCTCCAAATATCCATTACCATGTGTCAGCGCTCCCCTTCTTTCCATTCATTCCTATGGTAAAGAAGCTTGGACATTTTGACAAGCATTTTAAAGGGAATTAGCACCAATTTCAAAAGTGCTAATTCCCTATCTATAATGAACGCCTGCAATAGAAGCCCTAGGATATTCTATTGTCTGGCGGAGTTCCTTTAGTAAGTATAGTGTAGCCGTTTATCCGTCTTACTATTTTGACAACTCTTGTCAGTTGTGGAAAGCTATTTGAAGTTTGCTGGATTTTTTTTCGAGAATGACTTATACTATATTGTGAAATAGGAGGGGTAGACTGTGAACGAATTTGAAAAAGATGTGCAATGTAAACGAAATGACGCAAATGATTCTGGGGTAGGATTTGGGGTTTCTTTTGGTTTTTTTGCCCTAATGTTTATTGTTGCAACAGTCATTAAGGTAATCGGTTCCTAATGAATGGCTACATATGTGTAAGGTAGAAGACTGCATTCGTGCAGTCTTTTTTATTATTTAGGCTGTGTTAAACTTGCCTGTTGATTTCCGCTCCAATCAACATGGTTAGCAATATCAACAATGACCTTTAACATAGTGTTTATTTAAGATGCTTTATCCTATGGTAAGTAGGGGAAAAAGGTTCCTTTCCCGTGATAAATTTTATAAGTGATCGCTCCTTGTTGATCCGTTCGAAAAATTTGGGTATTGGTTTTTTCTAACCGCTCCAGCACCTCGTGATGTGGATGACCAAATCGGTTTTTTTCACCTACTGAAATCAAGGCTGCTTTTGGATTTATTTGAGTGATAAAAGATTCTGCGCTTGATGTTTTACTGCCATGGTGGCCCGCTTTTAATACATCAATATGTAAATTAGGATATTGTTTAATGATCTTCACTTCCCCTGCTTGATCTAAATCCCCTCCAAAAAACCAACTTACTCCGCCTATTTGTGCAATTAACGAAATGGAACCGCCATTTCTTTCTCCGTCATAATTCTTTTCAGGGGATACGATATAAAAACCATTTTCTTCAATCGCCCACTGAGCCCCTGCAGACACTCTTATGACTGGAATACGCTGCTTTTTCGCTTCCTTCATAATATCAAATTCTGTTTGAGATGGTTCGACCACATCAGGCATCAGGATTTGTTTTACCTTAATCTCTTTTAAAATTGAAAATGTCCCTCCGATATGATCCATATCCCCATGGGTTAGGATCAATTTGTCAATCTTGGTAATTCCCTTTCCTTTTAGAAATGGAACAACAACATCCCTTCCCACTTCAAAGGATTTAGCCCGTTCTCTCCATTTTTCTTCAGCAAAATGCAAGGTTCCACCTGTATCAATAAGATAAGTCCCCTTCCCATGCGGAAAATGGATTAGAATACTATCTCCCTGGCCGACATCAATCATCGTTACTTCCCCAAATGGAGATAACCAGTTCCAACTGTGCTGCGATATTAGGAGGAAAATACTGAAATTAATTAAGTAAACTTTCCTTTTTGGAAACCTTTTTGATTCCCACAGATAAAAAATAGCTAGGAGCAGTACAATATAACTGATGAGGATTAGCACATTTGGTCGCCCGGGTATAAAGCGAAATAAGGAAAAAGCAGCTAGATATTCAATTAAATGATTGGCAAGGCTAATAATCGTTAAAAAAAAATTTGTCAGAAGAATAGGGGTTTTTCCGAAGATTAATTGAAGGAAAAACAAAAGATATAGACCGGGAAGATATAGAAATGAAAAAAGCGGGATATAGACCATATTTGCAACGATGCCTATTAATGAAACTTCAAAATAATGATACAGCAGGAA
The DNA here is from genome assembly GCF_036962765.1 of Neobacillus drentensis. Classification (GTDB taxonomy): domain Bacteria; phylum Bacillota; class Bacilli; order Bacillales; family Cytobacillaceae; genus Neobacillus; species Neobacillus drentensis_C. The sequence goes on along the minus strand of NZ_JBALOS010000009.1, from coordinate 8,814 downwards.
AGGAAGGGCTGCTAATTGAGCAACCAATGAGGTCGCGAGCATCCGCGTTAAATTCCTTTTATATCCCTGGAGAATAACCGGAGCTGATAAAATGATAACAAAACTTACTGAAAAAGAGAGTTGGAAGCCTGCATCGAAAATTACCATTGGATTAATAAACAAGTAAGCAAGAAAAGCCAAACTGATGGCGTCAAGCGGGAAAAGCCTTATACGCACCCGCCACTTTACGGTGAGCAAGACAAGAAAAATCATCATAGCAGAGCGAATGACAGAAGGCGAACTTCCAGTTAAGATCACATAGACTGGAAGAAGCACGAGAAGAAAATTAATCATAAATTCCCTCGTTAATCCCAATCGAATGCCTAGATAATAGACCATCGCGATTAATAAGGAAACATGGAGGCCCGAAATAGCCAGTAAATGAACAATACCAGTTTTTTGATAAGCTGATAAAATATCGGGATCAAATAAATTTCTGTCACCAAAAATTAACGCGGCAGAAAGGGAGGCAATTTCACCTGGAAACTGAGACTCGAGATATTTAATCCCCATATAACGCAGTTGCTTTATCATGACCAATGGAGATGGCTGCAGTGGTGAGCAATGTTGAAGTGGATTTTCTTGAATCTCTAAAATCCAATAAATGTTCTTCCTCGTTAAATAGGTTCGGTAATTAAAAGCATTGGGGTTTTTGGCAATGGCAGGCTTTTCAAGCGCTCCTGATACAGTGCATAATCTTTGATAAAACATTCTTGTTTGTATACTTTCTTTTTCATGTTCGGATTGAATTTTGTAGCGGACGAGGATTTTCTCCTTGAAGTGTTGCTCTGTTGCCTGAACTTGTAATAAGTCACCATCGATTTTAGGGTCTTGAGTATACTGTAGATGAAAAACCGTAGTAGAAGCGGGGATACCTGTTTTATTAAGGAAAGCGGAATGATATCCAATCAACAGGAAGATAATAAAACACATCATTATACATGTTAAATGTAAAAATGTAAATCGCTTGTATTGATATAGAAGATAAAGAGTAAGAATTTGTAATAAGAAAAAAGGAAGGAACTGAACAAGAGCACCTAGTACTCCAAATAAGACAGTAATTGCGAAATAGACGTATTTTCCATTCATCTGATTTACTCCATAAGGGTTCTTTTAAATAGAAGAGCCGGCATATTACCGGCGTCTGTTTGGAAGTCTTATTGTTTTACTTTTTGTAAATCAATAACTGACTCCGTTAATTCAACCTTTTCAATTGAAACGTTTGCTTGATGAAAAAGGTCAATCGCATACGGATGATTTTTATAATCCTCCGCAAAATAAACCGTTTTAATACCTGCTTGGATAATTGCTTTACAACATTGAAGACACGGGAAATGGGTGACATATATTTCAGCATCCGCGGTCGGAACTCCAAATTTAGCACACTGTAGCAGTGCATTCATTTCAGCATGTATGGTCCTGACACAGTGATTGTCAATAACATAACAACCTTTATCAATACAATGGTCTCCGCCCGTGATCGAACCATTGTAACCTCCGGCAATAATTCGTTTATCTCTTACGATGGTCGCACCGACTGTCAACCGAGTACATGTGCTTCTAAGAGCGAGCAAATGGCTTTGTGCCATAAAATATTGATCCCATGAAATTCTCTCCACTTCTCCCACTCCCTTTTTTAAATTTCTTCCTTAAGTTTAATCGTGCTTATCCATATTGGTCAAATAAAGTTTTCTAAATAGTTATCAAATCTTTTAATTTTTCAAAAGTTTTGTCACCAATACCGCTAATATTTTTTAAATCTTCAACTGTTTTAAAGGGGCCACTCGTGTTTCTATATTCGACGATGGCTGCTGCCTTAGCTGGCCCAATGCCGGGGAGATTTTGCAGCTGAGTTTCATCTGCCTTATTAATGTTAATTTTCGTGTCTTTTTGACTGCCTCCTGAGGAGGAAGTGTTACCTCCGGAGGCGATTGGTGTCGTAATACCCTCCTCTCCTTTTGCAGGTATGTAAATAATCATTTCATCCTTGACATGTTCTGCAAAATTCACCTGACTTTGGTCTGCTTTGTCCGTTAATCCCCCTGCGCGGCTAATAACATCAATCACTCTTTCACCTGTATTTGCTTGATAAACTCCTGGCTGTTTAATTTGTCCTTTCACATCCACCATAATTTTTTCTGGCAGGTCAGACTGCTTTTCAGGTTGGATATTTCTATTTTCTTTCTCTTCACTTTGTAACGTTTCTTCCATATTTAGGGTGTTAGTTGGCGAAGTCTTTACAGAACCGCTGTCATAAAAATAATAAATACCACTTAGTGCTATCAAAGCACCTATTAATACAGAAATCTTATGTGCAATCAACCAGTCTTTCACTTGAATCCTTCCTTTCTAAAGGTATATTTCACTTTCTGAATTCATATGGTTATAAAAGAATATTGCATGCGAGGAGGGTCGGAACAATGAATATAGGTATTATCGGTACTGGTAATATGGGGACAATGCTGGTTGAAGCCATGATTGAAGGAAAAGCCATTTCCCCTGCTTCGATAATAATTACAAACAGGACAAAATCAAAAGCCTTGTTGCTTAAAGATAAATATAAAGGAATTAAAGTTGGGGCAAATCCAGGAGAAGTAGCTGCTGAGTCCGACTTGTTATTTGTTTGTGTCAAACCATTGGATGTATATAAAATTTTAAATGAAATAAAACCACATTTAAGTCCAGAAAAATGTCTGATTTCGATAACGAGTCCTATCAGTACAAGCCAAATTGAGAAAAAGGTTGCCTGTTCATCTGCCAGGATTATCCCAAGCATTACCAATCGGGCCTTATCTGGGGTGTCATTGATTAGCTATGGAGAAAATTGCAGTGAGTTATGGAAAACAAAAATCGAGGAATTAACTGCCAAAATTTCGGTACCAGTTCATATTGAGGAAAAAATAACGAGAGCTGCCTCTGATATCGTCAGTTGTGGTCCCGCGTTCTTTAGCTATCTACTACAAAGTTTCATCAAAGCTGCAGTAAAAGAAACGGAAATTGATGAAAATGATGCAACCGTTATGGCAAGTGAAATGATTATCGGTCTAGGTGAGTTATTAAAGCAAGGACATTATACGTTGTCGTCACTACAAGAAAAGGTATGTGTAAAGGGTGGAATTACAGGCGAAGGTATTAAAGTATTAGATAATGAGCTCGGGGAAATTTTTGAACATATCTTTCAAGCAACACAAGCAAAATTTAAAGAAGACCTTGATAAAGTGGAAGCACAATTCTCAAATTATTAATTTCGTCATGAACTGACAATATTCCTTTTTTTTAAAATAAAAAAGCCATCTTTTTTAGATGGCTTTATTTGTATTTTCTCGCAATAAAAAAGATCCGTTCTGATTGTGAGTGAGGTTCAACGTTTTCAAAATCAGCACTGACTTCCAGCAGTTCAAAACCAGCATCAATCAGCCAGTTTGAATATTGCTGAACTGGATATGTACGTTGAAAATGAAGTTCATCGAAGCGTTCATACGTTCCGGTCCGTTCATCTAAAACGAAAAAGCTTAACTCATGTTCGACACTATTCTGACTGTCTCCAGCGAAGCTATTCCAAATAAAGGATACCTCTTCCTCACTGGAAGCATATGTTTGATTGATAAATAGATGAGCAACTTTAAAAATGGAATGGACATCAAAGATGAGAATTCCATCATTGGCCAAATGCTGATAAACAGTTGAAAAAGTAGAAATGACTTCTTCCTCAGTTTGGAGATAATTGAACGAGTCACAAAAAATACCAATGACATCAAATTCTCCCTGACCTTCCAAGTCAGCCATATTTTGCTGGAAGAACGGGATTCTTACCCCTGCTTCCTCAGCTTTTGCCTGTGCTACTGCTAACATATCCTCAGATAAATCGATACCCGTTACTTGAAAACCGTCTCTGGCTAATCGGACAGATAATTCGCCCGTGCCACATGCCAAATCAAGTAAACGAGTACTTGTCACATTATATTTTACGCACCGATCTTTGACAAACTGGACCCACTCATCATAGGGTGCATCCTTCATTAGTTCATCATAAAGATAAGCGAATTGTTGATAACTCATGTATTTAACTCACTGAGGATATCTTCCAATGGTGCATCGCCCCATAAGCGTTCTAATTTGTAATAGCTTCTTTCATCACGATGAAAGACGTGGGCAACAACATCGCCAAGATCAATTAATATCCATCTGGCTTCATCAAAGCCCTCCATCCTTTTTACCTCATAACCAAGTTCCTGGGCTTTTTCTTTCATTTCCCTTGCAATCGCCTGAACTTGTTTATCGGAATTACCATGACAAATAATAAAGTAATCAGCAATGAGGGAAATCCCCTTCATATTTAAGGCAAGAATGTCTTCCGCTCGTTTGTCATCTGCGGCTTTTACGGCAATTTTTAGTAGTTCATGGTTATCCATTAATCAATCCTCCAGTTTTTTGAGTAGGTCATTGTACGTATAGAATGTATCAGGGTAAACAGTTTGATTCTTTTTCAATAAAAAGATAATGGTGTTTTTGATTGCCATAATTAAGGCTTTATCTAAACTTTCTTTAGCCATCTCTCTTACTTCTTCCACACCTGGAAAATGACGGCCTGGTTCAATGTAATCCGCCAAATATATTATTTTTTCTAGTACGGTCATTCCTGGTCTTCCTGATGTATGATACCGAATGGCATCTAATACTTCGGAATCGGTAATGCCCGCTTCCTTTTCCACCAAGTACGTACCAGCAGGTGCATGCCATAATTCCGAATTGAAATGAAGTAGATCCTCAGGAAATCCCTGACTAGCAATAATTTCTTTCATTTCATCTTTTGGACGAAATTTTGCATAATCATGAAAAATGGCAGCTAACTCAGCTTTTTGTTCATCTCCGCCATATTGCTTAGCAAGTGCTATCGCTGTCTCCATTACTCCTAAAGTATGCTGATAGCGATGGTCGGTTAATTGTTCCTTAACAAGCTTTAATGCCACTTCACGTTCCATATAAATGCTTCTCCTCTATATATTGAATGACCGGATCAGGCAGTAAATACCGAATGGTCTGTCCGTTTTTTACCCTATCTCGAATCATACTAGATGATACCTCAATTGCTGGGACATCTATGTAATGGACAGGGTACTCCGATTGACTGCTATATGCCGGTCTTTCTACTCCAACAAATTGGACAAGTTTAATAAGTTCGTCAATTTTATGCCATTTCGGCAGATACTCAATCATATCCGCGCCAATAATAAAGAAAAACTGATGGTCGGAATACTGTGCATTAATCATTTTCATCGTATCGACTGTATAAGAAGGGCCTTGTCTATGAAGTTCAATGGTTTCGACTCTAAATGCATCATTGCCTTGGATGGCTAATTCGAGCATTTGCAGGCGGTCTTCATTTTTGATTGATTCCGATTTTTTCTTATGAGGAGGTTCTTGGTTTGGCATAAACCAAATTTCATCTAGATGAAGGGTGGAAAGAACCTCATTTGCAATTAAAAGATGTCCGTAATGCGGAGGATCAAAAGTTCCTCCCAATATTCCCACCTTCTTCATGCTCTCGACTCCTTATCTTTTCGATTATGGAAGCTTGATTGTTTTCTTTTCGACAGACTCTTTGTATAGGACAATGGTATTCCCGATAAGTTGAACAATTTCTGCTCCAGTGCCCTCAGCTAACTGCTCAGCAACGACTGTTTTATCTTCTTCACAATTCTGCAAAACACTGACTTTAAAAAGTTCTCTTGCTTCCAGTGCATCTGCAATTTGCTTAATCATATTTTCGTTAACTCCCCCCTTACCTACTTGAAAAATAGGATCTAAATGGTGAGCTTTTGACCGTAAGAATCTTTTTTGCTTTCCTGTTAACATGATCTTCCTCCTAGTTGTTTTAACACATTATCTCTCATTCTTTCTACATCAGGGAAATTTCCTGTCCATTTTTCAAAAGCAAGAGCTCCTTGATAAACAAACATATCTAATCCGTTTTGGATAACTGCTCCCTTTTGTTGCGCTTCTTTTAAAAATTGTGTTTCAAGCGGATTGTATATGATATCACAAAAGACCGAGTGATTCCTTATATTATTTAAAGAGATTGGCTGCTCATTAATTTTTGGGGACATGCCGATCAAGGTTGTTTGAATAACTAAATCATACTCCCCTATTGTTGCACTTGCCTCTTCAAATGAACAAGCTCTAGATGAAACGGAATATGGACATTCCTTGATTAATCCACTAGCATTCTCGATCGTGCGATTTGCAATGTCCAGTTTCAGAGGTTTTTCCTTTGCCAATGTAAAATAGATAGCTCTCGCTGCTCCGCCCGCTCCGATTATCAGAACTTTTTGACCTTCTATTTGAGGTAATATTGCACTTAACCCTTTTAAAAACCCAGGACCATCTGTGTTATAGCCAATTAATTGACCATTCTCATTTACAACTGTATTGACCGCACCGATATTGGCAGCTAAATCATCTATACCATCCAGAAAGGGAATGATTTTGCTTTTATGCGGAACTGTAACATTAAATCCACCGACACCCACCGCTTTTAATCCCTTGACAGCATCATGTAAATCCTCATCCTTAACATGAAAGGGCAGATAGACCGCATCCATGTTATAAAAGGAAAATAAATCATTGAGCATAATTGGCGACATTGAATGTCCGATTGGATCCCCCAAAACAGCAAATAATTTCTTCACCAGTATTCCCCCCACCCATTAAGCATTCTCTATTTATATTAAGGATTTTCTAATTAGTGCTTGTACCCCTTTAGGCACATAGGCCGCAACCTTTGCACCAGGCTCATTTACTGTGATCCATCCTAGGCCCGAGAAAACAATATCAGTTTTTGCTTCTTTAATAATAAATTCCTGTTTCACAAGTTCTGGAAAGGAATCTAATTGATCCATACGAGGTGGGGTCAACATTTCACCCACATGTTTCTCATAAAGTTCATCGGCATTCTCAATTTTTGTCCTGTGAATATTTAATTCATTAGAAACATAACAAACAAATGATCTTCGACCGCCGCTAATATAATCGAAGCGGGCTAAACCGCCGAAAAACAATGTCTGTCCTTCATTTAATTGAAATACCTTTGGCTTGATTTCCTTTTTAGGTGTGATGATTTTTAAATCCCTCTTATCAACAAAATGAGCCATTTGATGATGGTTAATAATACCAGGGGAATCAATTAATGATTTTTCATCATCCAAAGGTATTTTGATAATATCCAAAGTCGTTCCCGGAAAATGGGAGGTGGTAATAACATCTGTTTCACCTGTTACCTCTTTTATGATTCGATTGATGAACGTAGATTTTCCTACGTTTGTACAACCCACTACATAGACGTCTTTACCGTTTCGATGTTCATCAATGGCCGCCGCGGTTTCTCGAACAAACAACCCCCTTGCTGCACTTACAAGGAATACATCTTCCGGCTTTAATCCAAGTTCTTTTGCCTCATGTTTCATCCAATGAATTAATTTGCTATGTTTCACAGACTTAGGTAACAAATCAACCTTATTTCCGACAAGCAAGACTTTATTACTGCCAACAAATCGATGTAACCCAGGGAGCCAACTGCCATTAAAGTCAAAAATATCGACAATCATAACAATTAAAGCATCTGACTTACCCATTTCATTTAATATTTTCAAGAAATCATCGTCTGTTAAGCTGACATCTTGAACCTCATTGTAATGCTTAAGACGAAAACAGCGCTGGCAAATAATCATTTCTTTTTCCAAGGCCGACGCTGGTGCATATCCTAGTTCCGCTGGGTTTTCTGTTTGAACTTTTATTCCGCAACCCATACATAAATGTTGATGTTCACTCACACTTTAATCCTCCCATTGAAGCATACCTTTTTTTCGAAACCAATTTAATATTCTTCTTTCGGCAAAACGGTTAAACTTTGTGAAAAAGCCGTCCGTCTGGGCAACAGGGACAACCAGGATGGTATGAAATCCACCCCGGTTCCCGCCAAGGACATCTGTCAGCAACTGATCTCCAATCACTACTGCCTCTTCTTTTTTAATTCCCATTTGAGAAATCGCTTTATGAAAAGCGACTGCAAATGGCTTCCTGGCCCTAAAAATAAACGGGATTTTCAGTGGATCCGAAAAAGCTTTGACTCGTTCTTCATTATTATTAGAAACAATTGTAACGAGAATATTATGTTTTTTAACTTCCTCAAACCATTTAATTAATGGAGGAGTAGCAAAGGGGCGGTCCCACTCTACTAACGTATTATCTAAATCCGTAATAATCCCTTTAATACCCTTCGTTCTCAACTCTTGGGGAGATATATCAAGAATGCTTTTGACATGTTCATTCGGTAAAAAATGTTTTAACACTAAGTTTACACCTCATTGAGTTCTGAATAGATCGTTCAAAATTTTTACATGTACCATCATAACCAATTTTACCCTTTGTTTCAAAGATAAAAGAAATTAGTTTTAAACTTATTATTCATCAAAACATGATAATCCATGATTTATAAATAAAATTGTGTATTCCACCCAGTCTAAATATATCAAAATTAGACCGTTATTAAAAAACAAAAAAATATTTTTCGACAAATTTCTTCATTTCTAAACATTGTGGATAAAGTTATTAACATTATACCCATTGAATCATGCAGTTTTCATGATTTTATAAACAAAGTAATCACAACTTATCCACCAGATTATGTGGATAAATGGAACGATTGTTCTATAGGAATATATTTGGTAGATTTAGGGTACACCAATTGAACATACCATTTTATGTTTACATTTCCTA
>NZ_JBALOS010000008.1:30950-51002 GCF_036962765.1 Neobacillus drentensis | reverse complement strand
AAAGTTGATTAGCTCATTTTGTTACGTTGGCTTAGCTTCTTAATTGAAGCTAAAATTTATTGTTTGTTTGCACGATTTTGTTTGTTTAGTTTTCAAAGAACAATTTCTCTATCGCCCGTAAGCGACTTAATAAATATATCATCTGTATAAATGAAAGTCAACCATTTTTCTGCTCTTTTTTTACTATGCCGATGATAAATAGATTTTATTCCTATAAGATTCGTATTAACAGCGATTAGAAGTGAACAGAAAGGGGAACACACCACGTGTGCTCCCCCCATTATTTATTCTTCATCCTCAGCAGAAATCACATCAGAATCATGATCTTCTAAAGCATTTTCCTCCGCATCGGATGAATGATTGTCGAGGTTTTCTTCATCCTCTTCTTTTTCAACCTTAGCTACAGTAGCTACAAATTCATCTTCGCTTTCCTTCATGCTTATGAGTTTCACACCTTGTGTGTTTCGGCCCATTTTAGAAATACCGCCTACATCCATCCGGATTAGGACACCGCCCGTAGTAATGAGCATAAGATCCTCATCGCCTGTAACAGCACGCATCGAAACAAGTTCGCCATTTTTCTCAGTTACGTGGCAGGTTTTGATCCCTTTTCCGCCTCTTCCTTGGATACGGTATTCAGATGCAGTTGTCCGTTTTCCATAACCATTTTTAGTAACAATGAGGACATCATTGTCCTCCTCTAAAACTTCCATTCCAACCACTTCATCATCACTATCTAACGAAATACCTTTTACACCTGTGGCTGTTCGTCCCATTGATCGAACATCCGTTTCCGGGAAACGAATGAGCATACCTTTTTTGGTACCAATAATCATATCTTTGCTGCCATCCGTTAAGCGAGCAGAGATTAGTTCATCTCCCTCCCGCAAACTTAAGGCGATTAAACCATTGTTGCGGATATGGGCAAACGATGTTAATGGAGATCGTTTTGAGACTCCCTCTTTAGTTGTAAAGAACAAGAACCAGTCATCCACAAATTCCTCAACCGGAATAATGGCGTTGACCCATTCTCCTTTTTCAATACCAAGAAGGTTAATAATTGGAATCCCTTTCGCCGTCCGGCTGAATTCTGGAATTTCATATCCTTTTGAACGATAAACCTTACCTTTGTTGGTAAAGAATAGGATGGTATCGTGAGTTGAAGTCGTTATTAAGTGTTCAACAAAATCATCCTCATTTGTTCCCATTCCTTGGATTCCACGGCCACCACGTCGTTGCGCACGATAAGTGGAAACTGGAAGTCTCTTAACATACCCATTGTGTGTCAAGGAAATGACAATATTTTCACGTGGGATTAGATCTTCATCTTCAATGTTTTCAATTCCGCCTGTTACAATTTCTGTCCGGCGTTTATCATTGAAGCGCTCTTTAATCTCCGTCAATTCTTCACGGATAATTTCAAGAACCTTTTCCTCATCAGCTAAAATAGCCTTTAATTCAGCAATCAACTTCACTAGATTTTGATATTCTTCTTCAATCTTTTCTCTTTCCAAACCTGTTAAACGCTGTAAACGCATATCGAGGATAGCTTGAGCTTGCTTTTCAGAAAGGTTAAAAGTAGTCATCAAGCCTTCACGGGCGATGTCAGTCGTTTGTGAACTACGAATTAAATTAATCACTTCATCCAGGTGGTCTAAAGCAATTCTTAAACCCTCTAAGATATGTGCACGAGCTTCTGCTTTACGGAGTTCAAACTCTGTTCTGCGGCGGATAACCACTTTTTGATGATCCAAGTAATGGACTAAACATTGTTTAAGGGTCAATACCTTTGGATGTCCATTAACTAGAGCAAGCGTGTTAATCCCGAAACTTGTTTGTAGCGCTGTATGTTTATATAAATTATTTAAAAGGACGTTGGCATTTGCATCTTTACGAACTTCAATAACAACCCGCATTCCTTTACGGTCGGATTCATCTCTTAAGTCGGTAATGCCTTCAACTTTTTTATCGCGAGCTAATTCAGCAATTTTTTCAACTAATTTTGCTTTATTTACTTGGTATGGTAATTCTTTAACAATGATCGTTTCTTTACCATTGGCTTTTTGTTCTATTTCAACTTTTGCACGGACAGTGATTGATCCTCTGCCTGTTTCGTATGCTTTACGAATACCGCTCCGGCCCAAGATGATTCCGCCGGTGGGGAAGTCTGGCCCAGGGATAATTTCCATGAGCTCTTGGATAGAAATCTCAGGGTCACGACTTAGTGCTAGCACTCCGTCAATGACTTCTCCCAATTGGTGGGGTGGGATATTAGTCGCCATTCCTACAGCAATTCCTGTTGTTCCGTTTACTAAAAGGTTAGGGAATCGTGCCGGTAGGACGACTGGTTCCCTTTCCTCACCATCATAGTTATCTTGATAATCAATCGTATCTTTGTTTATATCTCGCAATAACTCCATCGAGATTTTCGACATTCGCGATTCTGTATAACGCATGGCAGCAGCTCCGTCACCATCGACAGAACCGAAATTCCCATGACCATCAACGAGCATATAACGATAATTAAAATCCTGCGCCATCCGTACCATTGTTTCATAAACAGCAGAATCCCCGTGCGGGTGATATTTACCGATTACATCTCCAACGATACGGGCTGATTTTTTATAGGGTTTGTCTGAATGCATTCCAAGATCATGCATAGCATATAGAATACGACGATGTACCGGTTTTAATCCATCCCGAACATCCGGAAGGGCACGAGAAACGATAACGCTCATCGCATAGTCGAGAAAGGACGTTTTCATCTCTTGACTTATATTAATATCTTTTATTTGAGAATTTGGTGTATCAGCCACCTTTAGTACCTCCTTCCAATACTTTTTATATATCTAAATTCTTTACGTACTGCGCATTTGCCTCGATGAAGTTTCGGCGAGGTTCTACCTTTTCACCCATTAGCATTTCAAAGGTTTCATCTGCTTCGATAGCATCATCAAGATTCACCTGAAGCATACTTCTAATGGCAGGGTCCATTGTTGTTTCCCATAACTGTTCAGGATTCATCTCTCCCAAACCTTTATAACGCTGAATATTCGGCTTAGGTGTACTTGGCAGTTCAGCAAAGATTCGGTCAAGTTCTTTGTCATCATAGGCATACTCCACTCGTTTGCCTTGTTGGACTTTGTATAACGGCGGCTGAGCAATATAAATATAGCCCGCTTCTAATAGCTGCCTCATATAACGATAAAAGAACGTTAAAATAAGCGTTCGAATATGTGCACCATCGACGTCGGCATCTGTCATGATGACAACCTTATGATAACGAGCCTTAGATATATCAAATTCTTCGCCGATTCCAGTTCCAATTGCTGTAATCATTGCTCTAACTTCATTGTTAGAAAGAATTTTATCAAGACGGGCCTTTTCAACGTTAAGGATTTTCCCTTTTAACGGCAGAATGGCTTGGAAATGACGGTCGCGTCCTTGCTTCGCAGAACCGCCGGCAGAGTCACCCTCAACGATATAAATTTCACTTTCAGAAGGATCTTTAGAAGAACAGTCCGCTAATTTACCAGGTAAACTAGAAACCTCTAACGCACTTTTACGGCGTGTTAATTCCCTTGCTTTCTTAGCAGCCAGCCTTGCTCGTGCTGCCATCAAGCCTTTATCGACTATTTTTCTAGCCACAGTCGGGTTTTCTAATAAAAACTTATCAAATGTACTGGCAAAAACGGTATCCGTGATCGCTCTGACTTCGGAATTTCCCAACTTTGTCTTCGTTTGCCCTTCAAATTGCGGATCAGGGTGTTTGATGGAGACGATTGCCGTGATACCTTCACGTACATCCTCACCAGATAGATTGGTATCATTCTCTTTGATTAGGCCATTTTTTCTAGCATAATCATTTATGACTCTTGTTAAAGCTGTTTTAAAGCCTGATTCGTGCGTTCCACCTTCATAGGTGTGGATATTATTTGCGAAAGAGTAAATGTTATCTGTATACCCTTCGTTATATTGGAGGGCAACTTCGACACTAATCCCGTCACGTTCACCCTCCATATAGATTGGTTCATCATGAATAACTTCTTTAGTGCGGTTTAAATGTTCGACATAGGATTTAATTCCGCCCTCGTAGTAGTATTCATTACGTTTATTTTCAACCCGCATATCTTCAATCGTGATTTTTATTCCTCTATTTAGGAAGGCGAGTTCCCGAAGGCGAGTAGCCAGAATGTCAAATTCATAAACCAATGTTTCCGTGAAAATTTCACCATCGGGTTTAAAGTGTGTAACGGTACCCGTAACATCAGTTGTTCCAATGACCTCTAATTCTTGAACTACCGCACCACGTTCAAATTTAATCGAGTGAATTTTACCGTCACGGTGGACATAGACCTCAAGTTCTGTGGACAGGGCATTTACGACTGATGCACCAACACCATGTAGTCCTCCAGAAACTTTATAGCCTCCGCCGCCGAATTTACCGCCGGCATGAAGAACTGTCATTATGACTTCAACAGCTGGTCTACCCATCTTTTCTTGAATATCAACCGGAATTCCACGTCCATTATCCTTAACGGTAATACTATTGTCTTCTTCAATAATGACATTGATTTCATTACAGAAACCTGCCAACGCCTCATCAATACTGTTATCAACTATCTCCCAAACAAGATGATGAAGCCCTTTACCACTAGTTGACCCAATATACATACCAGGTCTTTTTCGAACAGCTTCAAGTCCTTCTAGAACCTGTATTTGATCTGCGCCATATGATTGTTCCACTGCTTTTTGATCCAAAGTCATGCTTGTTCACCTGCACCTTCTGACAAAAATATATCTATTATCAATTAAACATGTAGTACTTTAAAATTCATGTAAACTCATTTGATTTGAACGTTTCTTTAAAGTTCCAGAAGAAATCGGGGATAAGTAAACATTGTCATATGTAACAATGACTGATTTAAAGGGGTTTTTGGATAGATTAATTACTTTTTCCTTACGTGCCTCGAGGAATTCTTCGACTAGCGGCGAGTTATTTACACTCTCCTTATCCAAGATAGAAATAATGTCTCTAGCTCTAATATTGATATCTTCCCCGATATGGATATACATGGGTTCACCTCAATTAACTTTCTTTATCCTTCCTGCTTCAACGATAAATGTTGAGGCTTCCCTTAATGTTTGATGATCAATACCTTCGACACTTGTGGTTGTCACAAAAGTCTGGACCTTCCCCTGGATTGTATTAAGCAAGTGAGACTGCCGGTAATCGTCTAATTCCGATAAAACATCGTCTAATAGTAAAATTGGATATTCTCCAATCTCAGCATAAATTAATTCAATTTCAGCAAGTTTCAAGGATAATGCGGTGGTCCGCTGCTGTCCTTGTGAACCAAATGTTTGCACATCTCTACCGTTGACAGTAAAAATGAGATCATCCCGATGGGGACCGAATAAGGTAGTTCCTCGTTCAATTTCCCTCGTTCTAACCTTGCTGAATTTTTCTTCAAAGCATGCTATCATCTTCGACAAATCTTGCTCTTCTAATACCTCTACCGACGGTTTATAGGTAATTTCGAGTGTTTCCAAACCTCTAGAAATTCCTTGATGAATGGGTTTTGCCCAATTTTGAAGGAGACGCAGGAATTCAAACCGTTTTGTGACAATTTTCACAGCCATGGCAATAAATTGTTCCGTAAGAATCTCCAGCATCGTTTGATCGGTTTGTTTTTTTATCTGCAGCATTTTTAAATAATGATTGCGCTGTTGTAGTATTTTTTGATATTGACTCATATCATGTAAATAAATTGGTGAAACCTGTCCAATTTCCATATCTATAAATCGTCTGCGGACTTGCGGGCTGCCTTTTACTAAATTAAGGTCCTCTGGGGCAAACATCACCACATTCATATTGCCTACATATTGACTAAGTTTTTGCTGCTCAATATGATTGCATTTCGCCTTTTTACCTTTTTTTGAAATAATTAATTGCAACGGAAGCGAACTGTGTTGTTTTTTTACCCTACCCTCTATTTTAGCATATTCTTGGTCCCAGCGAATAAGTTCTTTGTCACTAGAAGTACGATGTGATTTAGCCATTGCTAAAACATAAATGGATTCCATCACATTTGTTTTCCCTTGAGCATTTTCTCCCAAGATCACATTTACTTTATTTTCAAATTCTACGAACAATTCTTCGTAATTTCGATAATCGGTGAGCGCTAATTTTTCGATATACATAGGAAACGCATCCTTTATCCTTGCTATTCGGTAATAACAAACTCTCCAAAGCCAGGAATTCTGATTTGGTCACCGGAGCGCAGCTTTCTTCCTCTTCTTTGATCTTGTTCGCCATTAATAAATATCTCATGTTCACTCAAAAACCATTTCGCCATTCCGCCAGTTTGAATTACATCAGCTAGTTTTAGGAATTGGCCTAATGTAATAAATTCTGTATCAAGCTTAATTTTTTCAGGCAAATCGTCACCCTCGTTTCTAAAATGGTCTCAATACTTTATTTTACTAAATAATCGCCAGAGTTACAAAGGAAACTAAAAGAAAGCCACCTTTGGTTGGTGGCATTGAGTTTTTACTTGTATGAAATTAGTATGTTCGTACTGGTAAGATTAATTGCAAGATTGTTTCATCATGAAGCGGACGGATGACGAAAGGACGCATTGCTCCAGTAAAACTTACCCTGATATCTGTACCTTCTAGTGCTTTTAGGGCATCCATCATAAATTTCGCACTAAAGGAAATCTTTAATTCTTCCCCTTCAATCGCTTCGCTTTGAATCTCTTCGACTACTTTCCCAACCTCTGGTGTATTTGAAGAAATTTCAATAAGCCCGCCTTCAATCGTTGAAAGCTTAACTACATTATTTCTCCCTTCTCTTGCTAATAGCGAGGCACGATCAATCGCATGTAAAAATTCCTTGGTATTAACGGTCACATCGGTCTTACTTTCACTCGGGATTAATCTCGATGTATCTGGATAATTTCCTTCTAACAATCTTGAGAAAAATAATAAGTGCTTCGCTTTAAATAAAATTTGATTTTCAGTGATAACAATATCAATGTGTTCATTGCTGTCATCTATAATTTTACTTAGCTCATTTAAGCTTTTTCCGGGAATGACCACATTATAATTTTCGTTATTAGTCGTTTCGATTTTCGCCTTTCTTAATGCGAGACGATGACTATCTGTTGCAATACAGTTTAATTCCCCATTTTCAACACGCCAGTTTACACCTGTCAAGATGGGACGTGTTTCTGAGGTGGACACTGCAAAATGCGTTTGTCTAATCATCGCTTTTAATAAATCCGTGGCGATATGAAATTTATTATTTTCTTCTATCTGTGGCAGGTGAGGATATTCTTCTGCATCAAGACCGATTAAGTTAAATTCAGATTTTCCTGAGCGAATGACGGTTTGAAGTGAGCCTAATACTTCAATTTCTACTGAATCTGTCGGCAGTTTTTTGACAATTTCACTAAAGACTTTTGCTTGAAGGACAATGGATCCAGCTTGTTTGATTTCAATAATTTCATCCCCAGCATCCTCATTTGGAATAAACGATTCAATGGAAATATCTGAATCACTTCCTGTTAAGGTAACTCCTTCTGCTGTAGCAGTGATTTTGATTCCCGTTAAGATTGGAATGGTGGTTCTGCTTGTAACAGCCTTCATAACATCTTGAACACTCTGAACTAATCGATCTCGTTGGATGATAAATTTCATCGCATGTAATCCTCCGTTTTAAGCATATTTTTTATAGCAATAACATAATATATTTTTTAAAAAAAATAGAAGAAGTACTAGTAGGGCCTGTTAGTATGTGGATAACTCGTTTTTTTCAACGGAAACACAGCCTATCCACATGTGGACAGACTGTGTGTAAATACAGAGAAGTTATTCACATAATTCACTTATGGTTAGACTTTCAAAAGTTCATGTAGTTCTTTCATTTGTCTTTGCAGCTGGGCATCGGTTTGAAGAAGTTTAGAAATCTTTTCATGGGCATGAATCACAGTCGTATGATCACGCCCGCCAAACTCTTCTCCTATTTTTGGCAAAGAATAATCCGTCAATTCACGTGATAAGTACATCGCAATTTGTCTAGGAAATGCGAGCGACTTTGTCCGTTTTTTAGCCTTAAAATCCTCTAGTTTTACACTAAAGAGTTCCCCAACTGTCTTCTGAATATCCAAGATGGTGATCACCTTTGGCTTCGAACTAGGGATAATATCCTTTAATGCTTCAGCAGCTAAATCGGCATTGATATCTTTATTAATTAAAGAAGAGTAAGCAACCACGCGGATTAGCGCACCTTCGAGTTCACGGATGTTGGAGTCAATTTGATTGGCAATATAGAGCATGACTTCGTTAGGAATATCAAGACCTTCTGCCTTTGCCTTCTTTCTAAGGATGGCAATCCTTGTTTCTAAATCAGGTGGAGTAATATCCGTAATTAATCCCCATTCAAACCGCGAACGAAGCCTGTCCTCCAGCGTTGGAATTTCGCGTGGCGGCCGGTCACTCGAGATAATGATTTGTTTACTTTCCTCATGCAGTGCATTAAACGTATGAAAAAATTCTTCCTGGGTTGATTCTTTTCCAGCTAAGAATTGAATATCATCTATAAGTAAAATGTCGACATTTCGATATTTGTTTCGGAAATTCTCTGCTTTATTGTCACGAATCGAATTAATAAATTCGTTTGTAAATTTTTCAGACGATAAATAAACGACTTTCGCCGCAGGATTATGATCTAAAACATAATGGCCAATCGCATGCATTAAGTGCGTTTTTCCTAATCCTACTCCTCCATAGATAAAGAGGGGATTGTATGCTTTTGCAGGTGCTTCAGCTACAGCGAGTGATGCTGCATGGGCAAACCGGTTGCCCGAGCCAATAACAAAGGTATCGAAGGTATATTTTTGATTTAAAATACCTTGAGGAAATTCCCCATGGTCATCATCTTTTTTTACCTTTTTGGGAGGTAATTGCACTTCATTTTCTGCATCTTTTTGATTTTGCGGAATAATAAACTTAACAGAAAGCTCTTCCCCGGTAATCTCATAAAGAATGCCGGAGATTAACTGCGAATACCGTTCTTCCAGCCAATCACGAGCAAACTCATTGGGAGCCGTTATGATCAGCAAATCACCTTGAAGGGAATGGGCCTTGGTTGACTTAAGCCAAGTGTCAAAGCTTGGTTTGCTAATCTTTTTCTCTATATTGGCTAGTGCAGCATGCCAAAGATCCGCAATATTTTCCAAATAATATCCCTCCTTTTTTGCGTTAATAAAAAACATGTATGAAAACTAGCACACGTGCAGTAATACCTGTCTTACTCCAATAAATAGTTTAGGACGGAGGTAAACCCATCCCACTGGGTCATTTTCCGTTGTGAAATGATGTTTATACTGGCAGTACAACCTATTAATTTATAAATATACGAAATAGTGAATGTGGATAATAAATAATAAGGAAGTAAAGTGGAGTTTCGACAATATCCACTTCTTGTGGACAACTTTTTACAACACCCTAGGATAAGCTATCCACATGATATCCACAATTTGTGGATAACGTATTCGTGTGGATAAAGTTATTCAGAGTGAAAACACAAATATAATATCAAATAATTGCTTGAGACGCAATGCCTTTTCGTAGTTTATCCACAACGACAACAATATGTGCACAATATTTGTCCACAAGTAGATGTTTTGTGCAAAACCTGTCAATATCTTGTGTGGATACCAAAAAAAATGTCGAAAAAATATCCACAGCCAGGTGGCTGACGAGCTGTCCGTGTAAAGGGAGTGGATTTTGCAAAAATCACGACTGTCGATTTATAGGACCTAGGGTAAAAAAATGAATTCTTTTCAGTTACTATTGGAATTGATCCTATAAGGATAGAATTTCTGGAAATTAGCTAATTCATGTTCAATAAAAATTGGAAATGGGGACAATATCGAAGAACAGTTGACAATTTTATGGTGAGGTCATTATAATGAGTAAGACTGTCATTTAAACTTGATAGCATCCTTTAGGGAGGTGTCATATATGAAAAGAACATATCAACCAAATAAACGTAAACACAGTAAAGTCCACGGTTTCCGTAGTCGTATGGCCTCAGCTAATGGCCGTAAGGTTCTAGCTCGCCGTCGTTTAAAGGGAAGAAAAGTATTATCAGCATAGACCACTGAAAAGTCAGTGGTCTTTTTTCTAATCCGACTGAGGGTGTTTTTTTATGAAAAAAGAGCTACGCATTAAAAAAAATAAAGAATTCCAAGCAGCATTTCAAAAAGGTCAGTCCTTTGCCAACCGGCAGTTTGTCGTCTATTCCTTAGCAAAAGAGGGACAAGATTATTTTCGGATCGGCCTGTCTGTTAGTAAGAAGATCGGAAATGCTGTCACGAGGAATAGGATCAAACGTTATGTAAGACAATCTATTTTTGAGCTGAACGAACAATTGGCGAAAGGGAATGACTATGTCATCATTGCCAGGAAACCTGCATCGGAAATGGATGTCTTTGAGGTGAAAAAAAGTTTGACCCATGTCCTTAAGGTCGGGAAAGTTTTAAAAAAGTGACGGTAAGGACATAAATGCGAAGGAATTCGCCTGAAAATTTCATCACATTGCAGACAATTCCTTTGCGTAAGTGTTAAAATACCTTTGAAATCTTATAAAAAGGCTTTTTTCGTAAACTTTGTTCATTTTGGAGTAATTTTACTAAGTTACAAGGGCATATTTGCCAATGTTCTATACGAAAAATGCTACGATGCATATAGGAATAAGGGTTGATGAACCTATTCGAAAAACAACAATCTATACGAAAACAGTCTACAAAAAAATAATACATAGAGTGGTTTCACTATCTTTATTGTAAGGAGGAAATTTTGGTTGAAAAGACGAATATTACTAGTAGTTGGCTTACTTTCTGTCTTTATCCTGCTGACAGGATGTAGTGAAATAAAAAAACCAATTACTTCGGAGAGTACGGGCTTTTGGAATGAGTACATTGTTTATCCATTATCCTGGTTGATTAAAGAAGGGGCGCATATCCTTGGGGGCAGCTTTGGGTTATCGATTATTGTCGTAACCATTCTCATTCGCCTTGTGATTTTGCCGCTGATGATCAAGCAGACAAGAAGTTCGAAAGCGATGCAAGCCTTGCAGCCAGAAATGAAGGCACTTCGTGAAAAATATAGTTCGAAAGATCAAAAAACTCAGCAAAAATTGCAACAGGAAACAATGGCATTGTTTTCAAAGCATGGCGTCAATCCAATGGCTGGTTGTTTTCCATTAATCGTGCAAATGCCAATTTTAATTGGTTTTTATCATGCAATCTCACGAACAAGGGAAATTGCATCTGATAATTTCCTCTGGTTTGACCTAGGAGATAAAGATCCATATTATATTTTGCCAATTATTGCTGGTATCACCACCTTTATTCAGCAAAAATTGATGATGGCTGGTCAAGAGCAGAACCCGCAAATGGCGATGATGCTTTGGATGATGCCAATCATGATCGTTGTGTTCGCCTTTAATTTCCCTGCTGCTCTTTCCTTGTATTGGGTAGTCGGAAATATTTTTATGATTGTACAAACGTATTTTATTAAAGGACCGGATCTGAAAACGGCAAAATCATCCGGTAATGCGGGAGGAGCAAAAAAGTGAAACAGGTAACTGCTACAGGACAAACTGTCGAAGAAGCAGTAAAATCAGCTTTAGCTCAATTACAAATCAGCAAAGACCGCACAGATATTGATATTATTGATGAAGGTAAAAAAGGGATTTTCGGTATTTTTGGTTCCCGTCCCGCAGTGGTCAAAGTAACTGTCATCATTGACCCAATTGAGGAAGCAAAGAAATTTCTTACTCAGGTAAGTGAACAAATGGGTGCTCCAGCGGAAATAGAAATCAAGCGTGAGGGGAAACATGTTCACTTCATTATGACTGGAGAAAAGATCGCCTTATTGATTGGAAAAAGAGGGCAAACGTTAAATTCGCTCCAATATTTGACCCAATTAGTCCTTAATCGTTTTTCGAATCAGTATTTAACCGTGATTTTAGACGCTGAAGATTACCGGAAAAGAAGAAATGAAACGCTTGTTCAATTAGCACATCGACTTGCCCAAAAGGCGGTTAAGTCTGGAAAAGATGTAACGTTAGAACCAATGCCTTCTTATGAGCGTAAAGTTATTCATGCTGCTTTATCCGATAACAAACGTGTTAAGACATTTTCTGATGGATCGGAACCACATCGCTATATGGTGATTTCTCCAGCGAAAAGATAATGAAATCTGTATAAAAGACATCCTATCGAATGGTAGAATGTCTTTTTTTTGTGCTCTCTCGCAAAAAATGTCGAAAAAAGAAGTTGTTGATAACATTAATCTTTTCTCGTTTTTCGTTTTATTGTTATTCACATGTGGATAAGTTAAAATAATAATGAGATAAAAGTGAACTGTGGATAGTTCGGTAGGAAGATGGTTTGCTTTTTAACAAGAACATGTTGTGGTATTCTAGTGTTTTGGAGAAAAAAATCATTTTTTATATAGATGAACAGTTTTTAGTGTGAGGTGAAGGAAATGGAATATGATACGATTGCGGCCATATCGACTCCGATGGGAGAAGGTGCAATTGCGATTGTCCGATTGAGTGGCGATGAGGCAATTCCGATTGCAGACAAGCTATTTAGAAGTATCGGGGGGAAGAGGCTGACGGAAGCAGCAACCCATACGATTCACTATGGACATTTGCTTGATCCGAAATCACAGCAAGTGGTTGAAGAAGTAATGTTATCCGTGATGAAGGGGCCGAAAACTTTTACAAAAGAAGATGTTGTTGAAATAAACTGCCATGGCGGGATTGTTTCTGTAAATCGAGTGCTCCAGTTGGTACTGACGAATGGAGCGAGACTGGCGGAGCCAGGAGAATTTACAAAAAGAGCATTTTTAAATGGACGGATTGATTTATCGCAAGCGGAAGCGGTAATGGATTTAATCAGAGCAAAAACAGATCGTGCTATGAATGTAGCGTTAGGGCAAATGGAAGGGCGCTTATCAAAGTTGATTCAAAGACTTAGGCAGGAAATTTTAGAAATCCTTGCCCATGTCGAGGTCAATATTGATTATCCTGAATATGACGATGTCGAAGAAATGACGCATAAAATGTTGTCAGAAAAAGCCCATTTTGTTCGGGAAGAGATTAAAAAACTGTTACAAACGTCGGAACAAGGGAAAATTTTACGAGAAGGATTGTCGACAGCTATTGTTGGCCGCCCAAATGTAGGGAAATCTTCGCTTTTAAACAGCCTTGTTCATGAAAATAAAGCAATCGTAACCGATATTCCTGGCACAACAAGGGATGTCATTGAAGAATACGTGAACGTTCGCGGTGTGCCGCTGCGGCTCTTGGACACAGCTGGGATCCGAGAAACTGAGGATATTGTCGAACGAATTGGGGTTGAACGCTCCCGTCAAGTGTTACAAGAGGCAGATCTGATTTTGCTGGTTTTAAATAATGCAGAACACCTGAGCTCAGAAGATGAAAAGCTGTTTGAAGTGGTTAAAGACATGGATGTTATCGTTATCGTTAATAAAACAGACTTGGAGCAAAAAATTGAGTTTGACAAGGTAAAAGCGTTAGCGAAAGAGCATAAGGTTGTCACCACCTCCCTGCTTGAAGATCGTGGTGTCGATGAGTTAGAGGAAGCGATCGCCTCGTTATTTTTTGCAGGTTCGATTGATGCTGGTGATATGACGTATGTTTCAAACAGCCGCCATATCGGCTTATTAAGCCAAAGCCTGCATTCGATTGAAGAAGCGATTGAGGGAGTAGAAATGGGTACTCCAATTGATATTATTCAAATCGATTTAACCCGAACATGGGAATTGCTTGGCGAAATCATTGGTGAAAGCGTCCATGAAAGCCTGATCGATCAATTATTCTCACAATTTTGTTTAGGGAAATAAATAGAAAAGCTAAAAGCGCCTTCGGAACCAGCACTGTTTGTTCCTGCGACGATTATTCGCGCTGGAGCTATCCTTAGCGCACAGGGGCTTATGCCCCCGAGCCCTTAAGCGCAGAAGCTAGACATTAATGAAAGTAAAACGCAATGTTTCCGTAGCATACGGAAAAGGAGGAACAACATGCAATACGAAGCAGGAAATTATGACGTTATTGTCATTGGGGCAGGACATGCCGGCTGTGAAGCAGGCCTTGCTGCCGCGAGAATTGGCGCAAAAACATTAATGATTACCATTAACCTCGATATGGTTGCCTTTATGCCATGTAATCCATCAGTTGGAGGTCCAGCTAAGGGAATTGTTGTCCGGGAAATTGATGCTCTTGGCGGCGAAATGGGTCGGAATATTGATAAAACCTATATCCAGATGAGAATGCTGAACACCGGTAAAGGGCCGGCAGTGCGGGCGTTACGGGCACAGGCCGATAAATTTGCCTATCAGCATGAAATGAAAAAAACGATTGAAGAAGAAGAAAACATGACCTTAATCCAAGGGATGGTCGAACAATTAATCGTTGAGGATGGCGTATGTACGGGCGTCATTACCAAAACGGGAGCGGTTTATCGTTCAAAAACCGTCGTTATTACTACGGGTACTTTCTTACGTGGCGAAATTATTATTGGTGACTTGAAGTATTCGAGTGGTCCGAATAATCAACAGCCATCCATTAAATTATCGGAACATCTTGAAGCACTAGGCTTTGACCTGGTTCGCTTTAAAACGGGAACACCGCCGCGTGTCAATAGTAATACGATTGATTACAGTAAAACAGAAATTCAACCTGGTGACGATACTCCAAGGGCGTTTTCTTATGAAACAACGAAATATATTACTGACCAGCTCCCATGCTGGTTAACTTATACAAACGAAGCAACCCATCAAATCATTGATGAGAACCTTCACCGCTCACCGATGTTTTCTGGAATGATCAAGGGGACAGGTCCGCGTTATTGCCCTTCGATTGAGGATAAAGTGGTCCGCTTTAATGACAAGCCGCGTCATCAAATTTTCCTTGAGCCTGAAGGCAGGCATACGCAGGAAGTTTATGTGCAGGGGCTGTCAACCAGCTTACCAGAAGATGTGCAGCAGCGGATTCTAAAGTCCATTTCGGGACTAGAAAATGTGCAAATGATGCGTTCGGGCTATGCAATTGAATATGATGCAATTGTGCCTACACAGCTATGGCCTACACTTGAAACAAAGGTTGTTAAAAATTTATATACTGCCGGGCAAATTAATGGGACATCGGGCTATGAAGAAGCTGCAGGTCAAGGCTTAATGGCCGGGATCAATGCAGGTTTAAATGCACTTGGGCGCGACCAGTTAGTCTTAAGTCGTTCCGATGCCTATATTGGAGTGTTAATTGATGATTTGATTACAAAAGGGACGAATGAACCTTATCGTTTATTAACATCACGGGCAGAGTACCGTTTGCTATTACGTCATGATAATGCCGATTTACGCTTAACTGAAATTGGTCATCAAATCGGGCTGATTCGTGACGACCGTTATGCAACGTTCTTGTCTAAAAAAGAAGCGGTTGAATCTGAAAAGCATCGCTTAGAGTCTACGTTCCTGAAACCGACAGAAGAGGTTCAAGAAATGATTAGAAGCATCGGCGGCAGTGAATTAAAGGATGGAATCCGTGCCTCCGATTTATTAAAAAGACCAGAGATGTCGTATCATCAGCTGGAAACCATTTTCCCTAGTGAGGTTGCTTTAGATGAAGAAGTGAAAGAACAGGTGGAAATTCAATTAAAATATGAGGGATATATTACAAAGTCCCTGCAGCAGGTCGAACGATTAAAGAAAATGGAAGATAAGAAAATCCCTGAGAATATTGATTATGATGCCGTCTCAGGATTGGCGACAGAAGCTAGACAGAAATTGAAGCTTGTTAAACCACTATCCATTGCCCAAGCATCCAGGATTTCAGGTGTAAATCCAGCCGATATTTCCATCTTGCTTGTGTACCTTGAACAGGGGAAGATCGCAAGGGTTTCGAATGAATAATTATGTGAGGAAGATTACGGAATGATCATCGAACAATTTGAAGCAAATTTACGGGAGAAAGGAATTTCCCTTTCAAGTGAACAGCTCGATCAATTTGAAAAGTATTTTGAGACATTGGTTGAGTGGAATGAAAAAATGAATCTGACAGCCATTACGGATAAGGCTGAAGTATATTTAAAGCATTTTTATGATTCGATTACCGCTGCGTTCTATTTTGATTTTACAAAGCCTTTTCATCTTTGTGATGTTGGGGCGGGTGCAGGGTTTCCGAGTATCCCATTAAAAATTGTTTATCCTCATATTGAGGTGACGATTGTTGATTCATTAAACAAGCGCATTTCCTTTTTAAATCATCTTGCTAAGGTTTTAAAATTAGAAAATGTTCATTTTATTCATGATCGTGCGGAAACCTTTGGGGTAAATACCCAGTATCGAGAGAACTTCGATGTCGTTACGGCAAGGGCAGTAGCAAGAATGTCTGTGTTAAGTGAGCTTTGTTTACCACTCGTGAAAGTAGGCGGTCACTTTATTGCCATGAAAGCTGCCCATGCCAAGGATGAGTTAGGGATGGGACAAAAGGCCATTACCACTCTTGGCGGAAAGGTAGTGGAAATGTTTACTTTTACGCTGCCAATGGAAGAAAGCGAACGAAATATTCTCATCATTAAAAAGGAAAAGCAAACACCAAAGAAATATCCGCGTAAGCCTGGGACACCAGGAAAGACACCGATTGAATAAGAAGGCTCTTTTCGTAAACTTTGTTGTTTTAGAGCATAATAATGGTCATTTATATGGGTAACTAGGACATTTTTGACCATGTACTTAAGATAAGCTGCCATGAAGCTTCTAGGAATACGGGATGATGGGCTTATAACGAAAAACAACAATCTAAGCGAAAACAGCCATAACAAAAACAGTTTAGGGAAACTAACAATTTTTCAACAAACATGTTATTCTAGGCAGGAAGAATTTATCTATGTAGAGAATAAGTAATAGGGAGTTTCGTAAAGGTGGTGTTGGGGATGAAACAATCATTTACACGCTTTTTTGGCCTCGGCGATAAGGGAGAACAAGAGGTTGAACTGGAAAAAGAGATAATTACGGAAAAAAATGAGGAAATTAATAAAATACCAATTGATCATATAGTTCCAAACCGTTTTCAGCCTCGGACAGTTTTTGATGATGAGAAAATCGAAGAATTAGCGCGAACGATTCACATACATGGTATTATTCAACCGATCGTCGTACGAGAATTTGCGACTGGGCAATTTGAAATTATTGCAGGGGAACGCCGTTTTCGGGCGATGAAAAAGCTAGGTTGGACGGAAGCGCCGGCGATTATTAAAAATTTATCGGATACAGAAACGGCCTCTGTTGCTTTGATTGAGAATTTACAACGGGAAGAGCTGTCCCCAATTGAAGAAGCGATGGCCTATGGAAAATTGTTGGAATTGCATAACTTGACCCAAGAAGCACTAGCACAACGCCTTGGGAAAGGGCAGTCAACTGTGGCCAACAAACTTCGCCTTCTTAAATTACCGCAGCCGATTCAAGAGGCATTATTAACGAAAATTATTACAGAGCGCCATGCACGTGCACTTATCCCTCTAAAGGATCCGGAAAAACAAGTGATCCTGTTAGCGGAAATTATTGAAAAGAACTTTAACGTCAAGCAAACCGAAGAACGTGTCGTCAAACTGCTTGAACAAAAAAATGAAAAGCCTAAACCGAAACGGAAAGCTTTCAGTAAAGATATGAGAATCGCCGTAAATACGATTCGCCAATCATTAACGATGGTAACGGACAGCGGAATTAATCTCGATGCTGAAGAAGAAGAATTTGACGAATTCTACCAATTTACAATCCGCATACCAAAGAAAAAGTAACAGATCAATAGACCAATAGATAAAAGAACCAAACATTCAACATGTTTGGTTCTTTTTATTTGTGCTCTGTTAAAGCCTGTTGTTGATAATGCCGCTATGTTGATTGGAGCGGAAATCAACAATCACGTTCAAATGAACCTTTAGTTGATAAAGGTTAGATTAAAATGGTAATGTTTGGATAAGGTGTGCTTCTCTTGGCTTATTTAGAGACATTTCAGGAATGAGACAGTTGAATATTTTAAGAAAAAATCCAAAAACAGATCTGTTTCATGATAAAATAAAGGAATGGAAATTTTCTTTCCCATCATTCAGATTAAATTAGCCAAATGAACATTATTTTTATAAAATTTAATAGAATAACAGAATAATACTTTGAGAGAATAAAAGGGTAGGTGACATCGTGGGCAAAATTCTTGCAATCGCGAATCAAAAAGGCGGAGTCGGTAAAACGACTACCTCTGTCAACCTAGGTGCCTGCTTAGCATATATTGGAAAACGTGTCCTGCTTGTAGACACGGATCCTCAGGGAAACGCAACCAGCGGGATTGGTATTGAAAAGGCAGAAGTTGACCAATGCATATATGATGTTTTAGTAGATGATGTGGAAGCAAAGAATGTGATTAAACCTACATCGGTGGAAAATTTGTATGCGATTCCGGCAACCATTCAGCTGGCCGGTGCGGAAATTGAATTGGTACCGACTATTTCAAGGGAAGTTCGATTGAAACGTGCGCTCGAAGAAGTAAGAGAGCAATTTGATTATATTATTATTGATTGTCCGCCGTCATTAGGTTTATTAACCCTTAATGCCTTAACAGCTTCTGATTCCGTTTTAATCCCTGTTCAATGCGAATACTATGCGTTGGAAGGTTTAAGTCAACTACTAAGTACGGTCAGACTTGTCCAAAAGCATTTGAATCAGGACTTGAAAATTGAAGGCGTTTTATTAACCATGCTGGACGCACGAACCAATCTTGGTATTCAAGTCATTGAAGAAGTGAAAAAATATTTTCAAGATAAAGTTTATAAAACCATTATTCCAAGGAATGTGCGTCTTAGCGAAGCTCCAAGCCATGGAGAACCGATTATTACTTATGATGCAAGATCCCGTGGCGCTGAGGTGTATTTAGATTTAGCGAAGGAAGTGGTCTCGAATGGCTAAAGGTTTAGGAAAAGGCCTTAATGCATTTTTTGCGGATGCTAGTAAAGAGGAGTTAGTTCAGGAAATCAAATTGAACCAATTGCGTCCCAATCCGTACCAGCCTCGTAAAACCTTCCAACAAGAGACAATCGATGAATTGAAAGAGTCCATCATCGAGCATGGCATCTTACAGCCGCTCGTGGTTAGACAAAGTATTCGCGGCTATGAAATTGTTGTAGGTGAACGACGGTTCCGTGCGGCGAAAGCGGCAAAACTTGAAACAGTTCCCGCTGTAGTCCGTACACTATCAGAACAGCAAATGATGGAATTAGCAGTCCTTGAAAACCTGCAAAGGGAAGATTTAAATCCGATTGAAGAGGGACAAGCCTATCATTTGTTAATGGAAAAGTTAAAGCTGACCCAAGAAGAGGTTGCGAAACGTCTTGGCAAAAGCCGGCCGCATATCGCTAACCATATCCGACTGCTTTCCCTCCCTTCAAAAATTCAGGAATTAATTTCTGGCGGAAAAATATCGATGGGACATGGACGTGCCTTATTAGGTCTTCGTCAAAAAGAAAAGCTGCCAAGTTTAGTTGAGAAAGTAACTAAAGAAGGACTAAATGTTCGTCAATTAGAAAAATGGATTCAAGAATTAAATGAAAGTGTTCCACGTGAAACAAAAAAGCCGGAACTGAAGAAAGATGTCTTTATCAAGGAACGGGAACATTTCTTGCGCGAACGGTTTGGGACAACGGTCAATATTAAACAGAACAAGAATAAAGGGAAAATTGAAATTGAGTTCTTCTCCAAAGAGGATCTAGAACGGATTTTGGAAATGCTCCATGAAGAAGATCCATCCTTATAAACCATCAAACGATGGTTTATTTTTTTATACTGTATAGGAAACTATTAATTATTTAGTAGATAACATGGAACTAGTTCTCTGAATCCAGCTCCAGCGCCCAACGGCTAGTGTACTTCGCTCTCCACGTAAAAATTCTAAAGAAT
>NZ_JBALOS010000008.1:30063-30878 GCF_036962765.1 Neobacillus drentensis | reverse complement strand
CGGGCGCTTGCGCTTTTTATCCTTAATATGATAGTTTAAAAGGTATATATTTCGAAGGTCGGAAAAAAAGGTGGATGTAAGATGTTTTTATTAGGAACACTTGTAAATGGGCTGTTAATTGTGGTCGGTACGCTTCTTGGAAAATGGTTAAACCGGATCCCGGAAGGAATGAAAGTCACCGTTATGTATGCCATTGGCCTGTCCGTCATGGTGTTAGGCTTACAAATGGGCTTGAAGAGTGAAAATTTCCTGATTGTAATTATAAGCCTGGTCGTTGGGGCTGTCGCTGGTGAGGCGCTAAAATTAGAGGATAAATTAAACGATCTAGGATTATGGTTGGAGAAGAAAGTCGGCTCTACGAACGGGAAAGGCAGTATCGCAGAAGGATTTGTCACGGCTACCTTAATCTTTGTGATTGGAGCGATGGCGATTATTGGTGCTCTTGATAGCGGTATCCGCGGTGACCATGATGTGTTGTATACTAAATCGTTAATAGATGGATTTACCGCGTTAATTTTAACGACAACCTTAGGGATTGGAGTTATCTTTTCGGCGATTCCGGTTGTCCTTTATGAAGGGGGCATTGCCCTATTTGCGACCCAGATTGACCGGTTTGTTCCACAAGCCTTAATGGATCAGTTTATTGTCGAAATGACAGCAACGGGCGGGATCATGATTTTTGCGATTGGCTTAAATTTAACTGGAATGGTGAAAATTAAGGTAGCCAATCTGCTCCCTGGTATTGTCATCACCGGAATAATCGTCACGATCCTTTATAATTACCATCTGAATATCCAATAAGGCTCTTTTCGTAA
>NZ_JBALOS010000008.1:17920-30030 GCF_036962765.1 Neobacillus drentensis | reverse complement strand
ACAATCAATGCGAAAATAGCCTTCAATAAAGCTAGCAAAAAAGAGCATCCGGTCTCATCCCGTTTGCTCTTTTAATTTGTCTTTTCTTCTTCCAGCCAATTTAAATTTAATTCTGTCCAATTTTGCTTAGGATAGAGCAGGCTTGCCTGGTAGATTCCATTGGCAATGGTTTTGGCCATTCTCATCACAAGATTTAAGCGGGTGTTTTGTAAAACAAAAAACTCCATAAACCCGCTGACATTGACGATGCCAGTGATATGTATATCTCCGACCGCTGGCAGCTCCTTGTTTACGCCTGCCCCGGGCTTAACAGGACCATTCCCAACTTGAATGACTCCGACATTTTTAACCCTTCCCAAGCAGGCATCGATGCCAATGATATAGGGGTCATCATGTTTTGCTTGGATTTCCTTTAATTTAACTGCAAGATTAACCGCATGAATCGGTTCATCTAGTGTCCCGTAGACATAGAACGACCGCAGGCCCTTTTCTTCCAGCAGTGTCCCGACGAGCGGCCCTAATGAATCTCCTGTGGAGCGATCGGTACCAATACACACAAAGACAATCGGGCGGCTTGTTACCTGAGGAATACTAGCCAGTAACTCTTCAGCAAGATGTTCAGCTGCATGTAATTCATCATGGCTGATCCGTGTCTTAGCCCTCCTGTCAAAAAAACTGCTCTTCAGATTCATTAAGTCACTCCCTAACACTAATAGTCTTATTAGTATACGGAAAATTCAGTAAATCTATACATGAAGCGGGTAAAAAAGGAAAATTCATTATGCTATTCACTGCGTAGAATAATTGCTAAAATAGAAATGGCAAAAAGGTTTTAGAGGATGGTGTCTGGAATGACTCTTACACAAAAGGGAATGCAAAAATTACTTGATAAATTTCAAAATGAAGATACGTGGTTGAATTTGGGCGAAGCCCTCTTAAAAATTATTGCGATCTTAATCATTACCAATATCCTGATCCGAATTGGGAAATTGATGATCCATAACATTTTTAAAATTCGAAACCTCTCTCCGCTTAGTACGTCAGAACGGCGAGAAGAAACACTTTCGAAGCTACTTGATAATATCCTTTCATATGTGGTGTATTTTATTGCCTTTATGATGATTCTTTCTGTATTAGGAATTGATGTAAAAGCTCTAATCGCCGGAGCAGGGGTTGTTGGTTTAGCCGTTGGTTTTGGAGCGCAAAGTTTAGTGAAAGATGTAATTAGTGGCTTTTTTATCATTTTTGAAGATCAATTTTCCGTTGGGGACCATGTTCGCATAGGACAATTTGAAGGGAATGTCGAAGCAATAGGGTTAAGAACGACAAAAATTAAAAGCTGGACCGGGGAACTGCATATTTTACCAAATGGCAGTATCATCGAGATCACTAACTTCTCCATTAATAATAGTATCGCTGTTGTCGATATTGCCATCGCCTATGGTGAAGACATTGCGAAGGCTGAAAAGGTAATTGAGGATGCGATTCAGTTTATGCCAGCTCAGTACGAAGAGTTAGTGAAGCCACCTGAGTTATTAGGGATTCAAACCATGGGCGCGACAGAGATCGTTCTACGGGTTGTCGCAGAAACACATCCTATGAAGCAGGCGGGCGTTTCGCGGATGATTCGCAGAGATATTAAGCTTCAGTTAGACGAAAATGGCATTAAGGCTCCTGATCCAAAAGTGGTCATGTACGGCTCTAGTCAACCTAAATAAGGGGAGGATTTTGCATGGAAGAAAAGGAATTTGCTTTAAATGATGTGGTTGAGATGAAGAAGCAGCATCCATGCGGAACGAATCGCTGGAAAGTCATCCGCATGGGGATGGACGTTCGCATCAAGTGTGAAGGCTGCGGCCACAGTGTCCTCATTCCAAGGAGAGAATTTTCAAGGAAAA
Source organism: Neobacillus drentensis (assembly GCF_036962765.1). Taxonomy (GTDB): domain Bacteria; phylum Bacillota; class Bacilli; order Bacillales; family Cytobacillaceae; genus Neobacillus; species Neobacillus drentensis_C. The sequence continues at coordinate 28,132 of NZ_JBALOS010000008.1, read as the reverse complement.
TGAAGAAAATTTTGGTGAAGCATGAGGAATAACCTTATGCTTTTTTTAAAGGCTCTTTTTGTAAACCTTTATTGCGTTTAATACTAAACTAAAAACGAATTTAGCTATTAAATACAATGGAATTTTACAAAAAGATGCCACGATATTTAGATACGTACGGGTTGGGACATTAATACGAAAAACACAATCCGTTCGAAAACAGACCTTTTTAAAGGCAAACTATATTATTCTTAGTAGAAAAGTAGAATTAGAGTTTTACGCTAGGGGTGGGAATTTTGGCACTAAAACAAATACGTCAAGCAGCATGTCCGTTAAATTGTTGGGATAGCTGCGGGTTTCATGTAACTGTCGAAAATGATCGTGTCACAAAAGTGGAAGGAGATCCCTCCCATCCAATCACAAAAGGGAAAATTTGTGGGCGGGGACGGATGCTTGAGACAAGAACAAACTCGACGCAGCGTTTGTTGCATCCTTTAAAAAAAATCAACGGCCAATTCGAGCAAATATCCTGGGAACAGGCATTGAATGAGATTGCCGATAAGCTCAAAACGATAAAAGAAACATACGGATCGACAGCTGTTTTACACAGCCATGACTATGCAAATAATGGGTTATTAAAAAACCTCGACCAGCGTTTTTTCAATTGTTATGGCGGGGTTACGGAACTTTATGGTTCGCTATGCTGGGGTGCTGGGATTGAAGCACAAAAGTGGGATTTTGGAGATGCTTATAGCCATGCACCTAATGATCTTTATAACAGCAAAAACATTATTATTTGGGGACGAAATGTTGCCCGCACCAACATGCACTTTTATGAAAAACTGTTAGAGGCAAAAAAACGCGGCGCGAAATTGTTCGTAATTGATCCAATCTTTAATGCCACAGCAAAAATTGCCGATGAATATATATCGATAAAACCTGGAATGGATGGATTATTAGCAGCGGGAATAATCAAAGAGCTGCTGCACTTAGGGTTAGAAGACCGAGTGTTTATTGAGCAATTTACCGTGGGCTTTGCGGATGTCGTCGAACTACTTACCAGCATTTCTTTACAAGAAATAGCTGAGATGACGGAAGTCCCTTGTGAAGTGATCACCCATTTAGCGCAAATGTATGCGGACAAACCAACATCAACGTTTATGGGGCTGGGCTTACAACGGTATAAAAATGGCGGCAATACGATTCGCCTGATCAATGCCCTTGTCGCATGCAGCGGTAATATTGGCATCGCGGGCGGCGGCGCCAATTATGCCAACCTTCAAGTGGGACAAAGCTTTGTGTTTGACGAGTTAATCCTGCCACAGCGCCGGCAGAAACAGCGCCAGTTTTCCATTATGAAACAGGCTGAAGAAGTGTTAACCGCTAAAAATCCAGAAATTCAAATGATCGTCGTGACGTGTGGAAATCCAGTAACACAGGTGCCTGACACTCAAGTGGTTGAAAAGGCCTTCTCTTCTGTAGGGACACTCGTGGTCATTGATCAATTCATGACCGACACTGCGTTGCTTGCTGATTATGTTCTGCCGACAACTACTGCCTTTGAGGAAGAGGATATTTATTACTCTTCGATGTATCACCATTATGTGAATTATGGTCCGAAGCTTGTCTCAGCACCTGGTGAAGCAAAGCCTGATTTATGGATCTGGACGGAATTAGCACAACGGCTTGGTTTTGGTGACGATTTTGATTTTACAAGAAAGCAATTCCTGCAAATGGCCTTTCAAGCATTGGAAAAAAAGGGTGTCTCCCTGGAAACGTTAATGGAAAAGCACACTCTTGAATTGCCAGTCGAAGCCATTCCTTGGGAGGATCGGAAGTTTACAACCACTAGCGGTAAGTATGAATTTACAGCAAGGTTTGGTCAGGAACCGTTAACCTTAGAAGTACCAGAGGAGTCGAAATGGGCCAATCCACAGCTGGCTGAAAAATATCCGTACAGTCTGCTGACGATTCATCCGATGCGTTCCAATCACTCGCAGAACTATCATCTGTTAGGTGGGAATGTGAAACTTAAGGTTGAAACGGCCCAAAATATTGCGGACCAGCTCGGTTTAGAAAAAGGGGATTATGTCAGAGTCTGGAATGGCCGCGGCGAAGTAAAAGGCTATCTTTCCATCCTGCCATCCTCCCATCCGAACACGATTAATATCGATGAAGGAATTTGGAAGCAATTTGGCGGGTCTGTCAATAACCTAACGTCAAGCAGTGTATCCGATAATGGTTTAGGCAGCACATTATATGATTGTCTAGTCAATATCGAAAAAATAAACTAACTGCCGCTATGAAGCGGCAGTTGTCTTTTTTTTTATTAATGCCTATAATTGTGAAAGACTTGTCTTTTTATATATCCGAAACTATTTCTTAGTTCAAAATAGATCATAATTTCTTGAGGAGTGAAATAAATGGCATTAACAGCTGGTATCGTAGGATTGCCGAACGTTGGTAAGTCTACTTTATTTAACGCAATTACCCAGGCAGGGGCCGAATCAGCCAATTACCCTTTCTGTACGATTGACCCAAATGTCGGCATCGTTGAAGTACCTGACCACCGTCTCCAAAAATTAACCGAACTTGTCCAACCAAAAAAGACAGTTCCAACTGCTTTTGAATTTACCGATATTGCTGGGATTGTTAAAGGCGCAAGTAAAGGTGAAGGCCTAGGAAACAAGTTCCTTTCACACATCCGTCAAGTGGACGCTATTTGCCAAGTAGTCCGCTGTTTTGCAGACGATAATATTACGCATGTATCGGGTAAAGTGGATCCGATTGATGATATTGAAGTCATCAACCTAGAGCTAATCCTTGCCGACATGGAATCAGTCGAAAAGCGGATTAGCCGTGTCGAAAAATTGGCCAAGCAAAAAGATAAAGAAGCTGCGGCAGAATTCGAAGTCCTCTCTATGCTGCGTGATGCCTTTGAAGCAGAAAAACCTGCTCGTACGGTTGATTTTACAGAAGAGCAAATGAAACTTGTCAAAGGACTGCATCTTTTAACCATTAAGCCTGTCCTTTATGTGGCCAATGTGAGTGAAGACGATATTGCCGATCCATCTGACAATGAATACGTTCAAAAGGTTCGCGAATTTGCTGCTGCCGATAACGCAGAAGTAATCGTAATTTGTGCGAAAATTGAAGAGGAAATTGCTGAACTCGAAGGCGAAGAAAAGCAAATGTTCTTGTCGGAGTTAGGGATTGAAGAATCAGGTCTTGATCAATTAATCCGTGCTGCCTATCATTTACTTGGATTAGCGACTTACTTTACCGCAGGTGTTCAAGAGGTTCGGGCTTGGACATTCAGAAAAGGAATGAAAGCTCCGCAATGTGCCGGGGTTATTCACTCTGATTTCGAACGAGGCTTTATCCGTGCCGAGACAGTTTCCTATGATGATCTATTAGCTGCCGGCAGTCATACAGCCGCTAAAGAAGCTGGCAAAGTCCGCCTAGAAGGAAAAGAATACGAAGTCAAAGACGGCGATGTCATCCATTTCCGTTTTAACGTCTAAAATAGCGAGCTCTGCACATATTGCAGAGCTTTTTTAATTTAGGGCACTGTACAGGGTGAATAATGACTTGATTTTTGCAAAATTTGCGACACTCCTGCGGGAACGTGAGCCAGGTGAGACCCCGCAGGGAGGCACGACCGAGGAGGCTCACGGGCGAGCCCGCGGAAAGGGAGTAAATTTTGCAAAAATCGCCACTATCTAATAGCAGAACCTAATATAAAAATCTCAATCCTGTGAATGAGATTGCATTTGTTAAATAACTATGCTATAATTTCAACTTGTGAGTAATGAATAATTGCTCCTTGCCCAAACGGGCCGTTTAGACCAAAAGGAGGTGACTGTGATGAATAAGTACGAAATCATGTACATCATCCGCCCAAATATTGAAGATGAAGCTAAAAAGGCTCTTGTTGAGCGTTTTAATTCTATTCTTCTTGAAAATGGAGCGGAAACTGCGGAAACAAAGGATTGGGGTAAGCGTCGTTTAGCTTACGAAATCAATGACTTCCGTGACGGTTATTACGAAATCGTAAAAACTACTTCTTCAGCTGCTGCAGTTCAAGAATTTTCTCGTCTTGCAAAAATCAGCGAAGATATCATTCGCCACTTAGTAATTAGAGAAGACGCTTAATATATATTAGAAATTTCTTGGTAAAAACGTTTCACGTGGAACATTTTTCCAAACAAAAAGGAGTTGATTCTGATGATGAATCGTGTCGTACTTGTTGGCCGATTAACAAAAGATCCTGATTTGCGTTATACACCAAACGGGGTCCCTGTTGCTACCTTTACTTTAGCAGTTAACAGACCATTTTCTAGTCAGTCAGGTGAACGTGAAGCAGACTTTATTAACTGTGTTGTTTGGCGTAAACCTGCTGAAAATGTGGCGAACTTCTTGAAAAAAGGCAGCCTTGCAGGTGTTGATGGCCGCATTCAAACCCGCAACTATGAAGGACAAGATGGTAAACGTGTCTATGTTACCGAAGTCCAAGCAGAGAGTGTTCAGTTCTTAGAACCTAGAAACGCATCTGGTGGTGGCGGTGGTAGAAACGATAATGATTACTTCGGTGCTCCACCTAGGGAACCACAAAGTGCTCCTTATGGCGGCGGCAATCAGAATCAACGTCCAAACCAAAACGCAAATAAAGGTTTTACAAGAATGGACGAGGATCCGTTTGCTGGCAATGGTCAAATTGACATTTCCGATGACGACCTTCCATTCTAAACAACCTTAAATGAACGATAATTTGAATAAGAAAAAAGGAGGGAATTTTCATGGCAGGAGGACGTAAAGGCGGTCGCGCGAAACGCCGTAAAGTATGTTACTTCACTTCAAATGCAATCACAAAGATTGACTATAAAGATGTGGATTTACTTAAAAAGTTTATCTCTGAGCGTGGAAAGATTTTACCACGTCGTGTAACTGGTACTAGCGCTAAATACCAACGTAAATTAACAGTTGCAATCAAACGTTCACGTCAAATGGCATTACTTCCATTTGTTGCAGGTGAATAATAAATAGATGTAAAAGGCAGTAAGGGTGCTCCCTGCTGCCTTTTTCTTATACTCATGAACTTGTGTAGAACCGATTATCTCGATTAAAATAAAGAATAACTTAGTAATAAATAGGGGTGAAGTAGTGAAAGATGTACGCAAGCTGACAGAGGGTGCTGTTTCTTTGGCCGCCTTTGCTGCGCTATTATTATTAACGATTTATGTCCCCATCCTTGGGTCATTTCTAAATCTGGTCCTGCCGTTGCCATTTATTTTGTTTTCCTTTAAAAACAATCTGAAATTGATTGCCGCATACTTTTTAGCCGCCATATTTATTTCGTTTATTGCAGGCTCATTAATGGGTGTCGGACTCATGCTTGTTTACGGTTCCGTCGGTGTGGTTATTGGTTATCTGCTCCAAAAAGGCAAAAGCCGTACTTTCATTTTAATTGCTAGTTCACTTACTTTTATGGTAGGACTAGTTATTACGTATGCAGTCATGGTAGCTTTTTTGAAGATGGATATTATCCATGAATTAACGGTGGCATTAAATGAATCAGTTAAAAATTCAGAGGACATCCTTAAAACAATGGGCAAGGGAGACCAAATTAGTCAATTGAAGGAACAGAATGCCAATGTGCTCAAGATGATAAAGACGTTGGCGCCAAGTATTCTGATACTGGTATCCATACTTTCTGCTTTTGTTACGCAATTGCTTTGTTTTCCTATTGCCAAACGATTTGGTGTAAAAGTACAGCCATGGGGTAGTCTAAAGAATCTTTCCCTGCCGAGAAGTCTTTTATGGTACTATTTAATTGCAATAGGTGCCAATATCCTCATCCACCCGGATGAAGGAACCTACTTATATACTGTGTTAATCAATGCGAGATACATATTAGAAATGTTTTTGGTTTTGCAGGGCCTTTCCTTTTTATTTTATTTTTTCCACCAAAGGTCTGTTGCAAAGGGGTTTCGTGTGCTTGTGGTAATTCTTGCTTTCATGGTACCAATTTTTCATTATATAATAATGATAATAGGGATTACTGATATTGGGTTTGATTTTAGAAAGCGGTTCGAAAAGCAAGAGTAGACTTCCGTTTAGGAGCTGAAAATTTTGCCTGCATTTTTAGAAAAGCGGTCCATTCGTTACCCTTTTTATGGGTTAATTGCTGTCACAGTGGTACTGCTCATTGTCCTGTATCTATATAATAGGATATTAAGTGTAGCAGGGCTGTTCTTAATGTTTTTCCCAATTTACTATATGTTTGTGGTCGATCGCCGCCAAAGAAAAGAAATGGAAGAGTATATCTCGACTCTTTCCTACCGAGTTAAACGAGTAGGCGAAGAAGCGCTGATGGAAATGCCAATCGGGATTATGCTCATAAATGATGAGTATTATATTGAATGGACAAATCCATTTCTTGCCTCTTGTTTTGATCAGGATACCTTGGTGGGAAGATCACTTTATGATGTCGCAGATACCCTGATTCCGTTAATTAAACAAGAAGTTGAAACAGAGATTATTACCCTTCATCAACGAAAGTTCCGCGTGATCCATAAACGTGAGGAACGTCTTTTATACTTTTTCGATGTAACCGAACAAAAAGAGATTGAGAAAATGTATCAGAATGACCGGACTGTTATATCGATTATCTTTTTAGATAATTATGATGACCTTACCCAGGGAATGGATGACCAAATGCGTGGCAGCATCAATAATTTGGTGACGTCTATCCTAAATAAATGGGCACAGGATAATGGTATTTTTTTAAAAAGAATTTCCTCCGAACGATTTATGGCTGTGTTCAGTGAAGGCATTCTTCAAAAGTTGGAAAAAGGTAAATTTACGATTCTTGATGAAGTAAGAGAAATGACTTCCAAGCATAATGTGTCGTTTACCTTAAGTATTGGTGTCGGAACAGGAGTGACTTCCCTGCCAGAATTGGGGGTTTTAGCCCAATCAAGCTTGGACTTAGCCTTAGGCAGAGGCGGCGACCAAGTGGCAATAAAATTGCCAAGTGGCAAGGTGAAGTTCTATGGCGGCAAAACGAATCCAATCGAAAAGCGCACGAGAGTTAGAGCACGAGTGATTTCACATGCACTAAGGGATTTAATCATAGCAAGTGATAAAGTGATCATCATGGGACATAAAAATCCGGACATGGATTCCATTGGTGCTAGCATTGGAATTTATAAAGTCGCGCAAATGAATCAGAAGGATGCCTATATTGTTGTCAACTTGCAGGAAATCGACAATGCGGTCCGGCGGCTAATGACGGAAATTCGCCAGCAAGAGCAATTGTCTTCCCGTTTTATTGGACCAGAAGAGGCGCTTGAAATCGCTACGGATAAAACCTTGCTCGTTGTGGTTGATACGCATAAACCATCCCTTGTCATCGAAGAACGGCTTCTTAATAAAATTGACAATAAGGTTGTCATTGATCATCATCGCCGCGGTGAAGATTTTATTGCCAATCCTCTCCTTGTTTACATGGAGCCTTATGCGTCGTCGACCTCAGAACTGGTGACTGAGTTTCTTGAATATCAGCCAAAACGAGGTAAAATTGAAATGATTGAAGCGACCGCCCTCTTAGCGGGAATCATCGTTGATACCAAGAGCTTTACACTAAGAACAGGCTCAAGGACGTTTGATGCCGCCTCCTATCTAAGAGCACATGGAGCAGATACCATCCTCGTTCAAAAGTTTTTGAAGGAAGATGTGGATACATATATTAAGAGGTCCAAGTTAATTGAGTCTGTTACCTTTTATCGCGATGGGATTGCTATTGCAAAAGGGTCGGAAAATGATTTTAATGATCAAGTAATTATTGCCCAAGCAGCTGATACCTTGTTAACGATGGACAGTGTGATGGCTTCCTTTGTAATCTCAGCGCGCAGCGAAGGGGTCATTGGCATCAGTGCAAGGTCGCTCGGAAACATCAATGTCCAAGTCATCATGGAGGCCTTAAAAGGCGGAGGGCACCTGACGAACGCCGCCACACAGCTAACTGGTTTATCGATCGCAGAAACGGAAAGTAAATTAAAGCTAGCAATTGATGAATATTTTGAAGGAGTGAAAAAGGAATGAAAGTAATTTTCTTAAAAGATGTGAAAGGTAAAGGGAAAAAGGGTGAAGTTAAGAATGTAGCTGACGGTTATGCCCATAATTTTTTACTTAAACAAGGTTTAGCGAAGGAAGCGAATAACGCTAATATCAGTACACTCGATGCCCAAAAGAAGAAGGAAGAAAAGGCAGCTGCGGAAGAATTAGCTGAAGCAAAAAAATTAAAAGAAGTATTGGATCAAATCACGGTTCAACTATCCGCTAAAGCTGGTGAAGGCGGCCGCTTATTTGGTTCCATTACGACAAAGCAAATTGCGGAAGAATTACAAAAGAAGCACGGCATCAAAATCGATAAACGTAAGATGGAATTAGCAGATGCAATTCGCACGCTTGGTCACACAAAAGTCCCAGTTAAACTTCATCACGATGTGGTTGCGACGTTAACGGTTTCTGTTGCTGAAGTAAAATAAAAAGGTTTGTGATGGTAAGTACTTCTGTTCAAGAAGTAAAATAAAAATTTGCCAGTGCGAAATGGTTCTGGAACATGATAGAATATAAAAAGTAATCAACGCCATGTGATCGGTCTTAAGCTGGTCACTTTTTTCTTTTGGAATTCATGATATGATAGTTTAGAACTTTGATAATAGATCATCCTCTTCATGATAGGAGGTTTTTTGATAGATGAATGACTTATTTGCAGATCGCATGCCACCGCAAAATATTGAGGCTGAGCAGGCTGTTTTAGGGGCTATTTTCTTAGAGCCTTCTTCCCTAGTATTAGCTTCAGAGATTTTAATCCCTGAGGATTTTTATCGTGCCGCCCACCAAAAAATATTTAACGTCATGCTTACTCTCAATGACCATGGGAAAGCAGTTGACCTCGTTACGGTAACAGAAGAACTATCAGCAGCCAAATTGATCGAAGATACCGGCGGTGTTAGTTACTTAGGGGAATTAGCTGCTTCTGTTCCGACGGCTGCCAATATTGAGTATTATGCGAGAATAGTAGAAGAAAAGTCTTTACTTAGAAGATTAATACGCACCGCGACAAGCATTGCTTCCGATGGCTATTCCCGTGAAGATGAAGTAGAGGCTCTGTTAAGTGAAGCCGAGAAAAATATAATGGCGGTGGCCCAGCGCAAGAATGCTGGTGCCTTCCATAATATCAAAGACGTGCTTGTTCGTACGTATGACAATATTGAGGAAATGCATAACCGTGTCGGTGACATTACCGGGATTTCAACTGGATTTGCTGAACTAGACCGAATGACAGCGGGATTCCAGCGCAACGATTTAATCATTGTGGGTGCCCGTCCTTCCGTGGGTAAAACCGCGTTCGCCTTAAATATCGCTGCCAATGTAGCTACAAAAACGGGTGAAAATGTAGCGATTTTCAGTCTCGAGATGGGTGCCGAACAGCTGGTCATGCGTATGCTTTGTTCGGAAGGAAACATCGATGCCCAGCGGCTTCGTACTGGGAGCCTTACCGACGAAGACTGGGGCAAACTGACCATGGCGATGGGCAGTCTCTCCAGTTCCGGGATATTTATCGACGATACTCCGGGGGTGCGCATCAGTGATATCCGCTCCAAATGCCGTCGCTTGCAGCAAGAGCATGGTTTAGGAATGATCCTCATTGATTACTTGCAGCTAATCTTAGGAAGCGGCCGTTCCGGCGAGAACCGTCAACAGGAAGTTTCAGAAATCTCACGTTCCCTAAAGCAATTAGCCCGTGAGCTGAAAGTCCCTGTTATTGCCCTTTCCCAGCTTTCCCGTGGAGTGGAACAACGTCAAGACAAGCGACCAATGATGTCTGATATCCGTGAATCAGGAAGTATCGAGCAGGATGCCGATATCGTTGCCTTCTTGTACCGTGATGACTACTACGACAAGGAATCCGAGAATAAGAATATTATCGAAATCATCATCGCCAAGCAGCGTAATGGTCCAACAGGAACGGTTTCGTTAGCCTTTGTAAAAGAATACAATAAATTCGTCAACCTCGAGACACGGTATAACGATCCTCCTGGGGCGTAGATTTTAAAGGCCAGCCAAATTTTATTTGGCTGGCCTTTTTTTAGTTTGTTTGAGAACTAATGAAGCGGTTGATGATACCCATAGAGGGGTCAACTGTAACCATAGGAGTCGAAT
>NZ_JBALOS010000008.1:0-17786 GCF_036962765.1 Neobacillus drentensis | reverse complement strand
AGGAGTCGAATGATGCCCGCTAAGGTAAAAAAAGCGGGCCAACAGTAACCATAGATTTTACAAAAGGGTAATTAAATAAACTTAATCATTTGGTATAACATAATTTGCAGACTTTCCGTGACCGATTTGTTTATAGTACTTTGAAAGAATCCTCCTAATAGTTTTCTCCGATTTAACAATCTTACACCAGTCCTGAACAACCTTTGTGGTAATTTTTTGCTCAGGAAAGAGAAGTATCAATTCAGTGACACTCCTTACCACAGCTGAATCCACTTCCTCTGTGCAGCCGCAATGGCTACACTTCAATTTCGATCCCTGAATCTCAGAATAGAAGAAGTAGCACTGTGGACGAAGAATTCCTTTTTCTAGTTTTTCATAATGGTACCCTGGTAAGTACGGATAAGGTGACTCTACTTTATGCAGAGCAACTAATTGTTCCGCCAACTTGTAGTGTTTTTTATTTAGATTAACTGGCCTTGCATTTAACTTTTTCAAAAAACGGTTCATTTGTGAGTGAAAGACAAGTGATGGATTGATGGAGGTTATATATAAGTGAAACTCGGGGTTAACGAAGATGAGATACGATTCAAGCGGATAATGATAGCCAAGGTCGCGGAGCAATGCTCGAAGTAAGGTCTCACACCGTTCTAGTTGGTGGACCGGATTCTTTACATCTTTTCTAGCAATCGAATACCATTTATCACCTTCCACATAATAGTCACCTTCGAAATTTTTGACATCCAAAAGGTAAATCTTATCTTGGAATAACGTATCAATTTGGAATTTAGAATTGTTATACTCCAGTAATAAATCATGGATGATCAGCCATCCCTCTGAAAGTCCTTCTAACCATAGATCACTCTTTTTCTCCCCTTCATAGCCTTTTATAAGGACAGTATAATTACTTACTTCCTTATCTGACAAATGCATGCGCGCATTTAAAGATCTCAACAGGATAATTTTCAGTGGTTCAAAACGTGGCTTAATGAGCATAGTCCACATCCTATTCATTATTTTAAGAAACTATAATTCTATTTTATGGAAAAATATCCAAACTTACAAGATAGAGTCATAAATTAATATTTTACGAACATAATATAATGTTAATAAATAAACGTTCGTGTTTTGTTTGCTTTTAACTACAAAAGTTGGTAAACTTGTCTATGGAAAATAGAAAAACGTATATAATTTGGAGGTGCCTTATATGTCATCAGTAGTAGTTGTTGGGACGCAATGGGGAGACGAAGGTAAGGGGAAAATTACAGATTTCCTTTCTGAAAATGCCGAGACAATTGCCCGTTATCAGGGAGGAAATAATGCAGGCCACACCATTCAGTTCAACGGAGAAACGTACAAATTGCACCTAATTCCATCTGGAATTTTTTATAAAGAAAAAATCTGTGTCATTGGAAACGGAATGGTTGTTGATCCAAAGGCACTTGTTACAGAACTTGCTTATTTACATGAAAAGGGCATTACAACAGATAATCTTCGCATTAGTAACCGTGCTCATGTGATTCTTCCGTATCACTTAAAACTTGATGCGGTCGAAGAAGAAAGTAAAGGCGCAAATAAAATCGGGACAACCAAAAAAGGAATTGGACCAGCTTACATGGATAAAGCAGCGCGTGTAGGGATTCGAATTTCTGATCTGCTTGAACGCGATGTGTTTGAAGAAAAGCTTGAACGTAATTTGGAAGAGAAAAACCGTTTGTTTGAACGTATTTATGAAACAACTGGATTTACGAAAGAAGAAATCCTCGACGAGTATTATGAATATGGTCAACAATTTAAGAAATATGTTTGTGATACATCCGTTGTCTTAAATGATGCCTTAGATGAGGGCAAACGCGTTCTGTTTGAAGGGGCACAAGGGGTTATGCTTGATATTGACCAGGGTACCTACCCATTTGTAACTTCATCTAATCCAGTAGCTGGCGGCGTGACAATTGGTTCCGGGGTTGGACCATCAAAAATCACTCATGTGGTTGGAGTATGCAAGGCGTACACCTCTCGTGTTGGTGACGGGCCATTCCCAACAGAATTAAATGATGAAATTGGCAATCGCATCCGTGAAGTTGGCCGTGAATATGGCACAACCACAGGTCGTCCGCGTCGGGTTGGCTGGTTTGACAGTGTCGTTGTCCGCCATGCCCGCCGTGTCAGCGGTTTAACCGACCTGTCACTCAATTCAATTGACGTTTTAACAGGGATTGAAAACTTAAAGATCTGTACAGCTTATAGTTACAAAGGTGAGCTAATTACGGAATATCCTGCAAGCTTGAAGGTATTAGCACAATGCGAACCTGTTTATGAAGAGCTTCCAGGCTGGACAGAAGATATTACGGGAGTGAAAACATTAGACGAATTGCCTGTCAATGCCCGCCATTATGTGGAACGTGTGACCCAGCTAACTGGGATTCCATTAACCACATTTTCAGTGGGGCCAGATCGCAATCAAACAAATGTTGTCCGCAGCCCGTGGAGACAAATTTAAAAGCGGTACCTCTTTGGCGCATAATTAGTTAGACGTAATGAATGAAATGAAGCCCTCATTTTTGAGGGCTTCAAACTTTTTAAAAAGTTTTTTTAAAAAAGTATTGCGTTTAATAGATAATCCGTGCTATTATAAAAAGCGTCGTCACGATACGACAGAAGAAAAAACAAGTACGAGCCATTAGCTCAGTTGGTAGAGCATCTGACTTTTAATCAGAGGGTCGAAGGTTCGAGTCCTTCATGGCTCACCATAGTTTTTTGCGAAAGCAAAATAACTTTCAATAATATGGCCCCTTGGTCAAGTGGTTAAGACACCTCCCTTTCACGGAGGTAACACGGGTTCGAATCCCGTAGGGGTCATGGCTTTTGGTTGTCAGGAAGAGGCTGGCAAGGACGGTTTCCTTGCTGACAATCAATTAATTTGGTCTGGTAGTTCAGTTGGTTAGAATGCCTGCCTGTCACGCAGGAGGTCGCGGGTTCGAGTCCCGTCCAGACCGCCATAGTAGTGGCTCAGTAGCTCAGTCGGTAGAGCAAAGGACTGAAAATCCTTGTGTCGGCGGTTCGATTCCGTCCTGAGCCATAAAAAAAAGAAGCTTGCAAATGCAGGCTTCTTTTTTTATTTTGTAATCTTATTGTAATAAACAAACCTATTTTTAGAAAAAAACGATCCGTTCCTGTCGAAATTTGAAATAATTGCTCCTCCTTCTTCGGAACTAGAAAAACCCTGATTTAATAGGATTTCCCCCCTATTTTTTAAAAAGATATAGTAGGCGAATGTCAGTAATTATACATTTTTGTTACATTATGTTGACTATTAATCTATTTACAAAAAATTATGGTAAAGTAAAAAAGGTCTAAAATTCTGGAAAATTCTTTAATGCTAGAAAATAATAGATTAATAGGGTTTTACCGTGGTTTAGGGAGGAAAAATGTTATTTTTAAATAAGTTATCACATGCTAAAAAGTTATTACTCAAAACGACAATTGTGACCACCATGGCAACATCGCTGATTGCCTTTAGCAATGGTCCTGTCGCGTTTGCTGATGAATCGAAATCATCGAAGGATTATCATGTATATCTTGAGGGTACATATATAGGCAATGTGACGGATGAGAATGTCGTGAATAAAATCGTTGCTGAAAAAGTCAGTGAAACCGATCTTGCTCAGCAGGTGAAAAACATTCCGTATCAAGTATTCCCAACTGCTGAAAAAGAGTCTGAATCGGTTCGTACCATTCGAAATATCTTTCAGCTTCAAACAGAGGCTTCTGCCATCATGATTGATGGGAAACCAGTTGTTTATGTGGAAGATCAACCAACAGCGGAAGAAGTCATGAAGAAGCTGATCCATCAGTATGTGCCAGCAGATCAATTAGCAGAACTCCAAGCGAGAAAAGCTTCAGGCAATACGACATTACCGGCCTTAAAAGAAAATGAGTCTCGTTTATTAGACGTACGACTATCTAAAAATGTTTCATTTTCAAATGAAAATACGGCTCCAGAGAAAATTATCTCAGCCGACGAAGCAGTTACCTTTTTACAAAAAGGGACGCTAGAAGAAAAGAAATATGTGATCAAAGAAGGCGATGTACTTGAAATCATTGCTGATGATCACAACATGAAACTGGCGGACATTTTAGACGTGAATCCTGGAATAACAGAAGATTCACTTTTGAAGATTGGCTCGCAAATTAATTTGACTGTTCCAAAACCGTTTATTGAAGTAATTGTTGAGAAAGAAGTAAACAAAAAGGAAGAAATTCCTTATAAACATAAAGTGGTTGAGGACAAGTCGCTGTTAAAAGGGAAAAAGAAGGTTAAACAAGAAGGTAAAAGCGGCACGCGCTCCGTTACCTATAAGGTTTCTGAACAAAATGGTGTAACCGTAAACAAGGCTGAGGTAAAGGAAATGATCCTGGAACAGCCTGTTGATGAGATTGTCATCAAAGGAACCAAAGTGATTCCATCGCGCGGTGACGGTACCTTTGCCTGGCCAACAGTAGGTGGGTACATATCCAGTAAGCAGGGTCCTAGATGGGGAAGATTTCATAAAGGGATTGATATTGCCAGACCAAGCAACAGAACCATCAAGGCAGCTGACAATGGCGTGGTTGTTTCTGCAGGCTGGGGCGGCGGTTATGGCAATAAAATTGTGATTGACCATCGTAATGGGTTCCGCACGCTATATGGCCATATGTCATCTCTTAAGGTAAGAGTAGGTCAAACGGTTTCCAAGGGTTCCGCAATTGGAATAATGGGGGCTACCGGAGATGCTACAGGAGTACACTTGCATTTTGAAGTATATAAAAACGGCAGCTTAGTAAATCCACTTTCTTATTTAAGATAAAAGGTGAGTCTCTAGTAAATGCTAGAGACTCTTCTTATTTTTAAACAAGGCTTTAGTAAAGCAAAAATTGCTACTATCGATTAATGCCATTCTTACCAAATGGTTATAGGTGAATTTATGCCAATAACATGATACAGTAAAATAGTATAGTTATGACTTCTAGTAAAATTTGATTAAATAGATTAAAACAACTAATTGAAAAGGAGCAATGGTATGGAAAAGAAAATTCTTGTTGTCGATGATGAAAAACCAATTGCTGATATTCTTCAGTTTAACTTAAAAAAAGAAGGATACATCGTTTATTGTGCCTATGACGGGAATGAAGCGCTTGAGTTGGTTGACGAAATACAACCGGACTTAATCCTTTTAGATATAATGCTTCCTTTACGGGACGGGATGGAAGTGTGCCGTGAAGTCCGTAAGAAATATGAAATGCCGATTATCATGCTGACGGCGAAGGATTCTGAAATTGATAAGGTTTTAGGACTTGAGCTCGGTGCAGATGATTATGTGACGAAACCGTTTAGTACGAGAGAACTAATTGCCCGCGTTAAGGCGAATTTGCGTCGTCACCAGCAAGTGCTGGCACAGACCGATGCTGAAACTGAAACGAATGAAATTGAAATTGGCTCTCTAACGATTCATCCAGATGCCTATATCGTTTCAAAACGTGGTGAGTCAATTGAGTTGACACATCGTGAATTTGAATTGCTTTACTATTTAGCCAAGCATATCGGCCAAGTGATGACAAGGGAACACCTCTTGCAAACCGTTTGGGGGTACGATTACTACGGTGATGTGCGGACAGTGGATGTAACGGTTAGAAGATTGCGGGAAAAAATTGAGGACAGTCCTAGCCATCCAACCTGGATTGTTACACGGCGCGGGGTAGGATACTATTTACGCAATCCTGAACAGGAGTAACAAAGAATGAAAAAGGTTGGTTTCTTTCGCTCTATACACGTAAAATTCGTAATCATCTATGTCCTCCTTATATTAGTGGCCATGCAAATTATCGGTGTTTATTTTGTCAAACAGCTCGAAGAAACATTACGGACAAACTTCCAAACATCGTTAAAACAACGGGTTGATTTGCTTGCCTACAATATTGTCGAGGAAATGGAGAAAGAGAGAACACCTGAAGATCCAACACTCGAAGAAGATATCAAGAAAATCCTACGAGACTTTGATGCAGGTGATATATCAGAAGTTCAGGTAATCGAAAACAGGTCCCTTAAAATTCTTGGTACCTCCCATCCTAGTAACCAAGGGGTGGTTGGCCAGCGGACCACTAAACTTCAAGTGAAGCAATCGATGGTTTTAGAAGAGGATCAAAGTGTAATTAATATCGATAAACAAACCGGACATCGGATTTGGGTCCTCTCTACCCCAATAAAGTCTGGGAAAAAGGTCATCGGCGCGATTTACTTGGTAGCCAAAATTGAGAATGTCTTTGAACAAATGAAAACAATCAATAAGATTTTTGCCACCGGTACAGCGATTGCCTTATCGATTACAGCTGTGTTGGGTATTTTGTTAGCTCAAACGATTACTAGGCCGATTGCCGATATGAAAAAGCAGGCTTTGGCGATGACCAAGGGTAATTTTTCACGGAAAGTTAGGGTCTATGGCAATGATGAAATTGGAACACTAGCGGTTACCTTTAATAATTTAACAAAGAAACTGCAGGAAGCGCAGGCGATGACCGAAGGGGAACGAAGGAAACTTTCCTCTGTTTTGTCTTATATGACAGATGGAGTGATTGCCACCGACCGGAAAGGCCGCGTCATATTGATCAATGAACCAGCGGCTGAAATGCTGAATGTTTCACGTGAAACAGTGCTGACCCAGCCGATTGTCTCATTACTAGATTTAGATGATACCAATTCCTTTGAGGACTTATTGGAAGAAAAGGATTCCATTATTTTAGATTATAGTACCAAGAAAGAGCGTTATTTCTTGCGTGCGAATTTCTCTGTTATTCAAAAAGAGACGGGCTTTGTCAATGGATTAATTGCGGTCCTCCATGATATTACCGACCAAGAAAAAATTGAAGCAGAACGGAGAGAGTTTGTCGCCAATGTATCCCATGAACTGAGGACACCGCTGACAACGATGAGGAGCTATTTAGAAGCGCTCGCGGATGGAGCCTGGCAGGATGAGGAGATTGCCCCGAACTTTTTAGAAGTGACGCGGACCGAAACAGAACGAATGATCCGCCTTGTCAATGACTTGCTCCAACTTTCAAAAATGGATAGTACGGATTATCGACTTACCATTGAGTGGGTTAACTTTGTCGATTTCTTTGACCGCATCATTGATCGATTTGAAATGTCCAAGGAACAAAACGTTTCTTTCAAACGAAAACTACCTAAGCATGTGATCTTTGTTGAAATTGATGAAGATAAAATGACACAGGTTTTATACAATATTATTTCCAATGCCTTAAAGTACTCACCAGAAGGCGGCCTAGTCACTTTTTCAATGAAAGAAAAGGATGATAAAATTATTGTCAGCATTTCAGACCAAGGCGTAGGAATTCCAAAAGGGAATATTGGTAAGATTTTTGACCGTTTTTATCGTGTTGATAAAGCGAGAACTCGGAAATTAGGCGGTACAGGCTTAGGCCTTGCGATTGCAAAGGAAATGGTTAATGCTCATGGCGGGGCAATCTGGGCAACAAGTGAGGAAGGGAAAGGAACAAAAATCTCCTTTTCACTCCCATATGAACGTTCTGAAGAGGATGAATGGTCATGAGATACGAACATATTAAATCATGGATTCTAACCGTATTAGTACTGGTAAGTATTTTGTTAACTTGGAACCTGTGGACCTACCAGCCGAACTACAAAACGATGGAAAATAGCAATTATGTAGAAGAGGTCACATTAAGTGAAAAACAAGAGGTTCAAAAAATTGTTCGGCCTGACCAGCTGTTATACCATGTGAATGGCCAGCATTACGGGACGAACAACACAACCGAGATTGAAAAGGTCATTAAGGAAATGAGCGGTTGGGCCTTCTTTGATGTTAAAAAATATACGAATGAAGTCAAAAACTTCAAAGAATTAATTCATGGCAGCGGCAATACAGAAATTAAATTCCCAGGGGAAGTTCCAATTGAATTATACCGGAGTGTATTAAACATCGAAGGGAAAAAAATCCCTTCTTTTAACTTCAATCGGATTATCATCAATGTGGAGAATTCAGCCAAGGAAAATGGGATTGTTTACTTTGTTTCCACAGTGAATCAGCAAGTTTATATTAGTCATATTTCAACGGCTAATTTAAATGAGTTTAAACATGATTTTTATCAGAAGGCGGCAAAGTTCCCAAAACATTTCTCTTTTCAAGCAACTGATAAACGGACTATTTTTCTGCCAGAAAAAGTCACGGAGATGACGACCTATAAATATTTGCCGGTTACGCTTGATTCTGAAGAGTTCAAAGAAGCCCTTTTTAGCGACCCTAGTTTTGTCCAAAAGAGTTTTGTCCCTACAGGAGAAGAGTACACGAACGATTCAAGTAAAATGACGGTGAATTTTGAAAGTAATCTTCTACGTTATGTCAATCCGACCGTAGAGGAGAATTATATCAATACTTCCTATGATTTAGTGAAACGAAGCATTGATTTTGTCAATGAACATGGCGGGTGGACCGATCCTTATCGTTATGTTTATAAAAATGAATATACTCACTCTGTAACCTTTCGCTTATATAGCATGGACGGTTATCCTGTATTCAGTGGAAATGGGATTTCGGAAATTAGTGAAGTGTGGGGCCGCGATGAAATCAATAAATATATTCGGCCTAACATTGCCTTAGAACTCCCCTTAACAACGGAGATGGTAAAGGTGACCCGTCCTTCAGGACAAGACGCCTTGAAATTTTTACAAAACAAAAAGAATTTTAAACCAGGGCTCTTAGAAGATATGGTCTTGGGCTATCGCATGGATCGGGATTCAAAGGAGAATAAGCTAATCGTCTTAGAACCTGCCTGGTTCTATCTCTATGATAAATCATGGGGAGAGATTACGATGGAAGAACTAGGGGGAATGCAGCATGGATTGGAGTAAGATAAAAACTATTTTTATTATTACTTTCTTAATCTTAGATGTGTATCTCTTATACCAATTCATGAAAATCCGGGACGCTAATAAATATGAGGTGATAACCGAGGCCTCGTTTGAAGAAAAGCTAAAAGCGGATGAGATTAAGTATGTCGACCTTCCCAAGGACCCCATTCAGGCCCAGTATCTCAGTGCAAAGCCAAAGGTCTTTAGCCAGGTGGATGTTGATAAGCTGAAGGAAAAACCTGTGGCCATTAGGGGAACAGGAACGACAACGCTCCATGTTACATTAGAGAAGCCGATCAAGATTACGGCAAAGTTTGAACCTGCTGAATTATCTACTTTTATAAACGATAATGTCCTTTTTGGTGAAGATTATCAATTTGGAGAGAAAAGTGACAAGGAGCAATCAGTCACTTACTTTCAGACCTCGGGGAATGTCCCATTATATAAAAACATTAATGGGATGATCACGTTTAAAATTGGTAAAGGGAATCAAATTGTCTCCTACGATCAGACCTACCTGGTGGAGATGGAAAAGTTAACGGCCAAGGAAGAAATTTTGCCGCCGTTGAAGGCGATTGAAACCTTGCACCAGAAGGGGATGCTGAAGTCAAAGAGCAATATAACCGCAATAGAACTTGGTTATTCCACGCTGATTCAGCTGGCGGCGTCCCAAGTATTAGCGCCCACATGGCGCTTTGAAGTCGATGGTAAGGAGAGCCTGTTTGTGAACGCATTTGAAGGCCAGATTATTCAATTTAGCAGCGATGAAAAAAGTAAAGTGGAGTGAAATCGTATGTCTTTAAGTTATAGCATTCTCGCAAGCGGGAGTACAGGAAACGCGCTATATGTGGAGTCTGATGAACATTCGTTTCTTGTAGATGCGGGGTTTAGCGGCAAGCAAATGGAAGCTCTTTTTGGACAAATTGATCGTGATATTAGTAAGCTTTCCGGAATATTTGTGACGCATGAACACAGTGATCATATTAAAGGAATTGGTATTCTTGCCCGTAAATACAATCTGCCTGTGTATGCGAATGAGAAAACGTGGCGGGCAATGGAAAGTTCAGTGGGTGCCATTCCGACTGAGCAAAAGTTTGTCTTCAATATGGAAACCGTGAAGAGTTTTGGTTCAGTGGATATTGAGTCATTCGGGGTTTCCCATGATGCGGCCGAGCCAATGTTCTATGTGTTTCATCAAGGTGGGAAAAAACTCGTCCTGATCACAGATACAGGCTATGTTAGTGACAGAATGAAGGGAACCATCTCGAATGCCGACGTATATATATTTGAATCCAACCATGATGTGCAAATGCTGCGAATGGGCCGATATCCTTGGAACATTAAGCGAAGAATTTTAAGTGACCTAGGCCATGTTTCCAATGAGGACGCGGCTCTAGCGATGAGTGATGTAATTGGTGATCAAACCAAGCGAATCTATCTTGCTCATTTAAGCATGGACAATAACATGAAGGACTTAGCGAAAATGGCGGTCACCCAAACCTTGCAGGAACGCGGCCTGATAGTGGGCGAACAATTCGGACTCTATGATACAGACCCAAAAATACCAACAGCCTTAACAGCTGTATAGCATATTGAAAAGAACGAAGAGCCTTTTTATAGGCACCTCGTTCTTTTTTTATTCTCTAGCTATGATAAAGCCCATTGTTATTTTAGAACCATGTTGTTTGGAGTGGAAGCTGCGTGCTGGGAGCGGAAATCAACATACAAGTTCAACAAAGCCTAAAGAATAGATTTTTGCGAAATTCGCGACACTCCTGCGGGAACGTGAGCCGGGTGAGACCCCGCGGAAAGGGAGTGAATTTCGCAAAAATCACCACTATCTATTAACAGCGCCTATTCTTTATGAAAAATCTATGAACAAAGTGGTAAGTTTTTATTAACACAAGGTAATTATTTAGTAATTTACAGAATAGCGAGTATAATTGTAATTATAAGCCAAAATAAACGGTAGCAATCTTTTCGGAAAGTGAGGAATGTTGTAAGTGGGTTATTATGATGATCATTCACAAAACCGCTTCAGGGAACAGAAAGGAAATAGAGGTGGGGTGTTCCTTGCCAGCATCGTCGGTGCAATCATTGGGGCTATCTTAGTTTTCATTGCCATTCCTGCCCTATCAAGCCGGGGGATTCTTCCCTATCAAATTGAAACAAATGAAAACAATGCAGTAGAATCAAATACAAATAATAATAATCAGAATTTCACCCAAAAGCAGATTTCTTATGATGTGAATACAAATACAACGAAAGCAGTTGAAAAGGCTGCGGATGCGGTGGTTGGAATCAATAATATCCAGTCATCCAACTTTTGGACCGACGAAGAAGGCGGGTCAGAAGAAGCAGCTGGGACGGGCTCAGGCGTCGTCTATAAAAAAGCAGGCGGCAAGGCCTATGTTGTCACGAATCACCATGTCGTTGAAGGAGCAACAAAGCTAGAGGTAAGTTTTAGTGATGGCACTAAGATTCCAGCTAAGCTGCTCGGCAGTGATGTCTGGACTGATTTGGCTGTACTTGAGGTCGATGCGGCCAAGATTAAAAAGGTAGCAGAATTCGGTAATTCTGATAGCTTAAAGATGGGCGAACCAGTAATCGCCATTGGGAACCCACTGGGCGCAACCTTCTCAGGGTCTGTCACACAAGGTATTATCTCTGGACTGAAGCGAACGATTCCCGTGGATATTAATCAGGATGGGCTAATCGACTGGAATGCGGAAGTACTGCAAACCGATGCCGCGATCAATCCTGGTAACAGCGGCGGAGCGTTGATTAATATTGCTGGTCAGCTTATTGGTATTAACTCGATGAAGATCGCGGAAAATGCCGTAGAAGGAATTGGTTTATCGATTCCTATTAACTCTGCACGACCAATCATTGACGACCTTGAAAAGTTTGGCACAGTCAAGCGTCCATATATGGGTGTTGATTTAAAATCAGTCTCTGAAATTCCTGCTTACTATCAAGAAGAGGCGCTTAAATTGCCTCGTGATATCAATTATGGGGTTGCACTACGACAAGTCGTACCAAATTCACCTGCAGCGCAAGCAGGGTTACAAGAGTTAGATGTGATCGTGGAGATGGATGGGGAAAAAATTAACGATGTCATCGATCTCAGGAAGCATTTGTACCAGAAAAAGAAAATTGGCGAGCAATTGAAGGTTAAATTCTATCGAGATGGGAAGCTAAAGCAAACCACCATAAGATTAGCAGCAGATACAACCCAATAAATGACGACGGAAAAACAAGAAAGTGAACGTGTCACTTTCTTGTTTTTTTTATGTTATTATGGATTAGTTATGGAGGAGACTCGTATGATAGCGGGTTTAAAGGTAAACAATAACGATAATGAAGAAATGTAGGAAAGGTTGACGGTAAAATGATTTATAGCTGTGAGGAACATGTGGATATTGCCTTAGATGAGATTGTGGATGAATTTGAGACATTTCCGGTTTTATCAAAAATAGATGGGGATAACTTATCAACACACTGTGAATATTGTCAAAATCCAGCTACATATGTTGTGGCGAACAAGTGATTCCATACAAGATGTGGATAAAAAATGTGAATATGTGGATAACTTCTGTGGATATCTTGTTTGTAAACTGTTTGTAATCAAGTTGTAAAGGGCTGTGGATTGTGAATATCTCCATTATTACGGTTGGCAAATTAAAAGAGAAATATTTAAAGCAAGGAATTGAGGAATATTTAAAACGACTAACTGCTTACGCGAAGGTCGATGTCATTGAAGTTGCCGATGAAAAAGCACCAGAAGAATTAAGTGAGTTAGAAATGGTGCAAGTAAAACAAAAAGAAGGCGAGCGAATTTTAGCAAAGATTAGCCAAGATACATATGTCATTGCTTTGGCCATCCAAGGAAAATTAGGATCCTCTGAAGATCTTGCAGAATCATTAGATAAACTTGCAACCTATGGAAAAAGTAAAATCGCCTTTGTGATTGGTGGATCGTTGGGTATAAGTGAGGAAGTCATCAAAAGATCGAATGAGCAGCTGTCATTTTCGCGGATGACCTTCCCCCACCAGCTGATGAGGCTCATCCTGGTCGAGCAGATTTATCGGGCGTTTCGGATTAATCGGAATGAACCGTATCATAAGTAAATGAGATTTTTTTATTAAACAAAGGGCAAAAGCTCTTTGTTTTTTTATTGCTAATCTTAATTCAGCTCTATTATCAATATAGAAACTTTATTTAAAGAAATGAAGGTATTAGCTGCAAATAGTTAAAGTTCATATTTTATTCAAAATTCATGTGAAGAAATTCACAAACTAGATGATATACTAACCTTGTTACCGTGAGATTATTAAAAACCAATATTTATAGTGAAAGTAAAATTATTGGTTTTTGATTTTGTATATTTCACAGTATGAATCAATGTTTTTTTATAGTTGGTCAATAATAAAAGATATAAATCTAACAGGGGGTTGAACAGCATGAATGTATGGGAGCAAGTATATAATCCATTGAGTAACATTTGGTTGTCAGCTAGTATAGCTGCCATTCCTATCATCTTTTTTATTGTAATGCTCACCGTTTTTAAATTAAAAGGGTATATGGCAGGACTCTACAGTATAATTGTTGCCGGAATTGTTGCAGTCTTTATATATAAAATGCCTGCGATCTTAGTTTTAATGTCTGCAATATATGGAATATTAGCTGGTATATGGCCGGTGGCTTCGATTGTCTTTGCTGCTATTTTCCTTTATAAAATAACCGTAAAAACAGGCAAATTTACTATTATCGAAAATAGTATCTCTTTTATTACAGCCGATCAAAGATTACAAGTTCTAATTGTAGCATTCTCATTTGGAGCATTTTTGGAAGGCGCTGCAGGATTTGGAGCACCTGTTGCGATAACAGCGGCCATTTTAGTAGGGCTTGGATTTAGTCCCATATATGCAGCAAGTCTTTGTTTGATTGCAAACATTGCGGGTGGTGCTTATGGAGCGATGGGTATTCCAGTAACTGTTCCTTCCCTACTTACAGGGTTAGATGGTCTTGTTGTTGGAAGATATACGGCATTTGTCCTTCCAATCTTAAGTATAGTAGTAGCATTCTTACTAATTTTTATCATTGATGGGTTGAAAGGGATTAGACAAACCTTCCCGGCAATTTTAGTAAGCGGTATTTCCTTTGCCGTTACGCAGGCAACTGTGCTAACTTTCTTAGGTGCTGAACTTGCAGATATCTTTGCGGCCATTGTGAGCTTAGTAGCACTAGCGCTTTTTTTACAGGTATGGAAACCGAAAGAGATTTTCCGTGTAAATAAAGAGAAGACGGTTGATAGTCAGGTTAAGTACTCTTTTGGGAAAATTGCTTATGCTTGGCTGCCATTTATATTTTTAACCTTATGTGTTACTTTGTTTAACTTATCTTTTTTCAAAAATTTATTTATTCCAGGTGGTCCTTTAGAAAAGTTGGTATTATTACTGCCAATTCCAGGATTAAATAATTTAGTCATTAAGCATGCACCAATAGTTCCGCAAGATAAACCATATGCGGCAGTATTTAAATTAGATTTATTTTCATCTACTACAACAGCAATTATCATTACAATCATTGTCGCAAGCATTCTCTTTCGCTGCAGCAGTAAGTTACTGTTGGACACTACAAAAGAAACAGCAAAAGAATTATTCTCACCAGTCCTAACCATTTGCAGTGTACTTGCTTTTGCATATATTTGTACTTACTCTGGTATGTCATCAACTCTCGGTTTAGCATTCGCTTCAACCGGTGCGGTATTTCCGTTATTCTCACCCGTACTAGGATGGTTAGGAGTATTTTTAACAGGCTCTGTTGTAAACAGCGGTTCCTTATTTGCTCCCCTTCAATCTGTTACCGCATCACAAATTGGAATACCACCTGAAACGATGGTTGCTGTCAATGTAATGGGTGGTACAATGGCGAAAATGATTTCACCTCAATCTATCGCTGTTGCAGCTGCAGCAGTTGGAATAGCAGGAAAAGAGAGTGAATTATTTAAAGTGACAATTAAATATAGCTTAGGTTTACTTGTTGTAATTGGAATAATTAGCTGGTTAATCTATTAAATTTTTTCATTCGAAGGGAGATCTATTATCATGAATAAAGAAAAAGTAAATCGCATTGTACTAGTTGGAACAGGCGCAGTAGGTTGCAGTTATGCGTATTCATTGATTAACCAGGGAGTTGCTGAGGAATTAGTCTTAATTGATGTAAATGAAGCAAAAGCTGAAGGAGAAGCGATGGATCTTAACCATGGAATGCCGTTTGCACCTTCACCAATAAACGTATGGAGCGGTTCTTATCAAGATTGCAGCAGTGCGGACTTAGTTGTCATCACTGCTGGATTGGCACAAAAGCCAGGGGAAACCCGATTAGAATTAGTTGAAAAAAATACGAAAATATTTAAACAAATTGTAAAAAGCATTATGGAAAGTGGGTTCAATGGAATATTCTTAGTAGCAACAAATCCAGTAGATATCTTAACGTATGTAACGTGGAAAGAATCAGGACTACCAAAAGAACGTGTAATTGGTTCAGGGACGGTATTAGACTCTGCACGGCTAAGGTCTGCACTAGGGAAGTACTTCAATGTTGATACAAGAAATGTTCATGCAGCTATTATTGGTGAACATGGAGATACAGAGCTTTCTGTTTGGAGCCATGCCATGATTGGAATTGAGCATGTCGATAAGGTTTTGGAACGGAAGGGAGATTTAAAAAAAGAATGTTTAGATGACATTTTCGTTAACGTCCGTGATGCTGCTTATCAGATTATTGAGCGTAAAGGGGCAACGTATTATGGAATAGGAATGTCCCTTGTTCGGATTACAAAAGCAATCTTTAATAATGAAAACAGTATCCTGACAGTATCTGCTTATCTAAACGGAGAATATGGACAAAATGATGTATATATCGGAGTTCCAGCAAAAATAAATCGTGCCGGCATTCAAGAAATAGTTGAAATTGAGCTCAATGATAAGGAAAAAGAACAATTCAATCATTCTGTTTTAGTACTAAAAGAAACGATGAAACCGGTAATTTAAGAATTAGTATTGGCTACTTCAATTGAAAATAAAAAACGCACTGATTATTAGTGCGTTTTTTACGGTTTTGGTGTGCTATTTATAATTTTGTACTCCAAAACTAAACGACTTATCGTTAAGAGTGCCCTGCTTCTTTTCAGAGTATCTGCTATAGTACATAATTACTCAGCTTGCCGATCTTTTCTACTTCCACAGATACGATGTCACCAGACTTCATTGGACAACTTCCAGCAGGTGAACCAGTAGCCAAAATATCACCCGGCTCCAATGTCATAATTTGTGAAACCCAGCTGATAAGGAAAGGAATCGACAACGACATCTGGTTAGTATTGCCATCCTGTACGACTTCTCCATTTAAAGTAGTAACGATTCGTAAATTAGTTGGATCTATACCTGTCACAATACACGGACCCAACGGCCCAAAAGTGTCAAATCCTTTGCCGCGGGTAAATTGGGGATCTTTTTTTGTAAGATCTCTTGCCGTTACATCGTTAAATATCGTACAGCCAAATACATAATCGAGCGCTTCTTCTTCTTTTATATTCTTGCCACTTTTCCCAATAACGAGTGCTACTTCTCCTTCTAGCTCGACCTGCTGGGTTAAATGACTTGGCGGAAGAGTAATTTCACCGCGATCTGGAATCAAGGAAGTGGTAGGCTTTAAAAATAGAAAAGGTTCTTTGAGGTTGGCTGTTCCACCCGTTTCTTTTGCGTGTCCGGCATAGGTCCAGCCGAAATTAATTATTTTTGAGGGTATTACAGGCTCTACTATTTTCACATCATCATATTTAACTCGTACTCCATCAAATTTTAGTTCATTGTTTACAATTTCAGTAAAATTACTGGTCAATTGTAAAATTTCGTTATCCTCAACAATCCCGTAATATATTTCACCGTTACGATTCTGATAACGAACTATCGTTTGTGTTCGCTTCAGCAATTGTAATCCCATTTATGATCACTCCATCGAAATAATTGTTGTTCTTTCAGTCTAGATGTATATCGTTACTAATGAGGAGCCTGGTCTAAGGTAAACCATCTCAGTCAGAATCTTATAACCTTGTATATTCTTAAAAGCATCTTTAGCTTCATCTTCCGTGTCAAATTCATACATTAGGGAATTCATTCAGAAAAATATCAGTCCCGGGGTATCAGTTGATCTTCTGGCAGTAACCATTATGTATGATTTTCTCTCCAAGCAGGCATAGCAGGAACTAGATGATAGTTCCTGCTTTTATCGTTCATAGAGAGTGTCAATTGATTTCTCTTTGTTTAATTATGTTCTCTAGAAAATTAGTTAATTGGCAACCTGGGATTTCAACTTACTATCCTTCATTAGAATGCAAATATCTTAAGCTGCTTCCTGCTGATAGCAAGGATCATTGAAGTATACAACTTCAGAAAGAATTTTACAGCCATTCATGTATTTGAGAGCCTCTCTTGCTTCTTCTTCAGTTTCAAATTCAAACAAGGAAATATTTGAATCTAAGTAACGAGTGATAATCCACATAAAAATTCCTCCTTTTTTAAAATCATTTCTGTCCTACAGACAGACATCTATAATTTGGGGCTAAAGATAACATAAGCTATGTTTAACCGCAAGGATGATTTAGCATGATGAAATCCGCACTCTAGGATTTAAGAAGTTACTATTTATTTCTTCATACCAATGATAATGCAAGAATGGAAATAAATAAAATGCTATAAAATTATAGTAACAAATAAAAAAAATTTATATGGTAAATTTTAGGAGAATAAAGAGAATTACCGTGATTAGGAAATACTGCAAATCCTATATAGTCAGAAA
>NZ_JBALOS010000007.1:2595-9141 GCF_036962765.1 Neobacillus drentensis | reverse complement strand
CAACAATAATCTTTAACATAGCCTTTAAAAAAGGGGCGTGCCTTATTTATGGAGCTTTAATTTAAAGATTTGCAGTAAAAATCGCGGGATTGCCAACATTCGTCTCCACCGTGATGGCTGGCTAATTAAGCGGTAAAACCATTCAAGATTCATTTTTTGCCAGATGCGCGGTGCACGCTCCACCTCACCGGCAAGAACATCGATGCTGCCCCCAACCCCCATAAAAAGCCCACCTGCAAATTGGTCCAGATTTTTGGCTATCCATTGTTCCTGTCTAGGGAATCCTAATGCCACAAGCACAATATCAGGGTTAGCGGCCTTAATTTCAGCCGTCACCGTGCTTTTCTCCCAATCAAAAAAACCATGATGACGTCCCGCAATTTGAATTTGCGGAAAGTTGCTTTGGATGTTAGCCACCGCTTTTTGATTGGTCTCTTCACGCCCGCCTAAGACATAAATTTTCCACTTTTTCTCATTCCCCAGTTCAAGAAGGCGGACCGTTAAATCATAACCGGCCACCCTCTCCCTTATCGGAGTGTGTAAGATCTTCGAAGCAAGAATAATCCCATACCCATCTGGTACAACCATGTCAGCCGATTGGATAATGTTTTTATAGTCTGGATGTTCATGAGCATACATGACAATTTCTGGATTAGCCGTGACAATGAAGGCTTTTCGCTTATTTTTAATGCTGGATAAGAGGTCCTCTACCACTTGATCAAAGCATTTATTAACAAAATCTATTCCTAAAACGGAAACCAAGTTAGTTTTCATTATTAGATTCCTTTACCCGCTAAGCCTTTTTGTTTTTGCATGACCTGTTCACGGAACTTTTTCTGCTGCTCATTGGTCATTGACTTATATTCTTTTAAGAATTTTTCGTATTCTGGAATGACTTCTTTAACCAGACCAAACTTTTTTATTTCACCGTACTCAAGCCAGACCGCCTTTTCACAGAACTCTTTGATTTGTCCCATGGAGTGGCTGACAAAGAAAATGGTTTTTCCTTTTTCTTTAAACTCAAACATCTTGTTCTTTGATTTCTGCGCGAAAACCTGATCACCTACAGATAATGCTTCATCCACAATCAGAATATCGGGATTGACAGTAACCGAGATGGCAAATCCAAGCCGAGATTTCATCCCGCTCGAGTATTTTTTTACAGGTTGATCAATAAACTTACCGATATCTGCAAACTCAATGATTTCAGGTTCCATCTCTTTAATTTCTTTCTTTTTAAACCCGAGCATTAAGCATTTTAGTTCAATATTCTCTCTGCCTGTCAATTGATTATTCAGCCCCGAGGAGATCGCGATAATCGAGGTTGTCCCAATCGTGGTAACCTCTCCTGTAGTAGGCGGAATCACGCCTGCAATGATGTTTGATAGCGTCGATTTTCCGGACCCATTGACACCAACAAGACCGATAACATCGCCTTGCTGAGCCGAGAAGGATATATCTTGAAGTGCATAGAAATCTTCACCATATCCGCCGGGTAACACGACATCCAGAAGCTTTTCTTTTGGTGACCGATGCATTTTATATTTTTTATAGACGTTCTTTACTATCACCGTTTCACTCACAAAAAATCAACTCCAATTTACAAATAATCAACAAATCGGTTTCTAAATTTCAAATGAAGAACGGAACCGATTAGGAACAACACTAACACAGTAATCCAAAAATACAAGGTTAATTGCGGGTATTCTGCCGGATACCATGTTGTTCCTAGCAAGGCCGCTCTGTACCCTTCGACTATGTAATATAAAGGGTTTAATTTTAATAAGAAGGCAAAGTCGATTCCGTTTATTATTAAATGTTCCGTATGCCATAAGAGCGGTGTTAAATATAACAGCATTTTTAATACAGACTGAACCACCTGCTGTACATCCCTGACAATGGTCGACAGCGTCGAAGTAACCAGTGCAAGGGCTAGTAAGAATAATAACATGGCAATCATAAAGTACGGCAGTTGAATATAGTAGATGCTAAGTTTAAATTCGGTAAATTGTAAAAAGACAGTAACAACTGCAACTAATAGTAGATGGGTATAGAAATTCGCCATGATGACAAATGAAGGAATCGCGCTCATCGGAAAACTCATTTTTGCAATCAATTGGATTCTGGAATAAATCGATTTAGATGAAGCAGAAATCGCGGGATTTACGAAAAACCAGACAATCATTCCCGTTACCATCCAAATAAAAAAAGGAACTACTACGCCATTATCCATCGGAACCCCACTGCCTTTACGAATTCCGGCACCAAAAACAAACCAATAAATGGTCAGCTGAATCATTGGATTCAGTATCTCCCAAAATCTGCCGAGATAATTATTCGTATTCGCACTTTTCAGTTCAAAGGCAGATAACCTCAGGATCAGGTAAAAGGAACTGATTTGCTCCTTTACAATTGTAATCATCGATTTCATGAAAATTGTCCTTCCTATCGCTAATAATAACCTTGTTCATTATACATTAATTTTTCCAAATGGGCATTATAAAAACAAAGCCCCGAGCAATTCGTTGACTCGAAGCTTGTACTAATTATTATAATGCCCTTGCTCGTAAGTTTGAGGACTTTTTTCTACAAACAATTCGGACACCAAGTTTTGGCTGGAATGACCTTTCGAGTACTGATTCCATTTTTCAGAATAATATTCGACCTTTTTTAGGTCAAAGCGGTCCTTTTGAATAAGTTCTATAATCGATTCCGTATCTTTTACTAACGGTCCTGGTAAGGACTCTTCAAATCCTTCCATGACACCACGCTGTTGCTTGTATTCATCCAAATCATAGGTGAAAAAGATAATTGGTTTATGTAAAAGGGAAAAATCGTATGGAATCGAAGAATAATCGGTAATCAGATAATCGGCGGCGACCAGCAGCTCATTAATTTCATACTGACGCGACGAGAGGTCAACAACGAAATCGGGGTATCGAACTGCATAATCATCCTTTCTAACAATCGCAGGATGTAACCGTAGAATTAACCGATACTCTTGTCCTAGTTCCCGTGCCATTTTATCCAACTCTAAGACAAGTTTAAACTGTTCTAACTCATTGTCTCGATAGGTAGGGGCATAGAGGATGACCTTTTTATCTTTTAAACTTGGATGTTGATGTAGTAAACTCGCAATCGCCTTTTGTTTCGCTTCTTCATTATAGAAGAAATCGGTTCTCGGAACTCCTGTTGGCAGGATATTCTCCTTTTTTAAGCTAAAGGACTTCATGAAAATCTCCGCCATGACGTCAGAGCCGACAACGACCTGATTAAATTTACTGTATACCTGTAAAAAGCGCTCTTTTGCCCGATCCGTTCTAGCTTTTATCGATTCATCTTCTAAGCCGAACTTTTTCATCGCTCCCGATGCATGCCATAACTGAATACACTTGACCTCTTTTTTAAAGGACACAGCAGCTAAAAAGCCGAAATAGTTATCGATAAAAATATGTCGGGAAGTGGCTAAGTGATATACAGACTTCATCCAGTTCATGAGATATTTTACCTCAAAAAGGATAGTCGTGGCCTTCTCCACGTTCTTAAATTTAGGAAATGCTTTTTGTTCACATAGAAAAACCACGTCTGTTGGTGTGTGCTGCCGGCAAATTTCTTCATACACATACTGGGTGTTATCACCGAAACTAACCACAAACGTGGTTTTGTTTTTAAGCGGAACGAGTGAAAATATCGAAAAAAAACACCTAAAGATGAATAAATAAAAACAAATGGCTAGTTCCCTAACCATTTGTGACAGCATTTAAATCTTCTTTGATTTGTGAAGTAGAGATCCCAATTGTTCTTGGCAGATAAACCACTTCGCAATAATCCTTTAGAAAGTCAAATTTGCCTTTCCAATCATCACCCATCACAAACACATCAATATCATGCTTGATAACATCTTGAATTTTTTGGTCCCATGTATTTTCAGGAATCACTTCATCAACAAAACGAATCGATTCCAAAATTAATTTTCTATTTTCAAAACTATGATATGCCTGTTTATTCTTTCCTTTGTTGAATTCATCTGTGGAAAGGCCAACTATCAAATAATCACCTAGATCCTTGGCGCGGCTAAGTAAATTTATATGACCAAAATGTAATAAATCAAATGTTCCATATGTTAAGACCTTTTTCATTAGTGTAATTCCTCCTGTAAATAGTATTCGGAAAATGTGTAAATATTTATTCATCCAATAGCACTTATTTTCATTTTACATAATCTTAACTTTAACTTTACCAAATCATTATAAGACTATGAAACTTAAAATTCAATGATGAACTGTTGTATTTCCATCAAAATACCATTTAAGTGCACATTTATGGACAATTTTTTCAGGATCATTCGAAAAAAAGAGCTGACCTGAAAACAAGTCAGCCCCAATCTATTTCAGTTCTCTAACAATATAACTTTTACTTACCCAGCCAGTTTGACCGGTGGATAACTTGATATTATACCAAGTTTTGGTTATATCCATCACAATAATTCCTTTGCTATCCAAAACCAATTGCACATAATCATTTAAGTGAAGTTGAGCAATTTCCTTTTTAGCGGTAGAAGGATCAGGACGAACATTCAAATAACTAGAACCAGAAACTCGCCCTAGGTTAAGTACAGTAAAGTAATCATCGTAGGTAGAGAAAGGAACTTTAATAGTTGTATCCTGCTTATTTATATTAACTTTCAAATTATAATCATTTGATTTCTCAAGTAGGATAAAGGTTGTATCCTTTTTAATCGTGCTTGATAGGTCCTTTTTCGCTTTCGCTTGTATTCCTGCAGGAAATTGGTCTTTACCAGCCGGTATGCCCGGTAATGCAGGAACAGTTGTATTGATGGACGCATTATCATAATATTTTTGGTCAAAAGGTAAGATGTTCTGCATGTGTCTAGCAATACCATTGCCCCAGTTTGGATCACTTGCATACCAGTAATTCATACCGATACTTTTACTTGCCACCCTCTTTCCATTGGAATCATTTGTCCGATAACCAAGCATGGCTCCTTCAAAGTGAGTACCGTTCGGATTTAGGTAATCTGCTTTCATTTTTTGGGCAACATAATTGATACATTGCTCAACGGTTGAAAACCTGTAGGCCCCTACAAAAGGTGCAGCATCATAAGCACCATAACCAAATAGGTTCTTTTTACCTAATGAAATATTAGATGTACCAAACCCGCTTTCATGGATGGCATGTGCTGCTAAGTATAGGGCATTTATACCATACTTTTTACCAGCATCAATAAAGGCCTGTCCTTTATTAACTAGCACACTGGGCTTACCTATAGTATTTTTTGCAATATAATCATTGATTTGCTTGGCTGTCACAGTCGAATTAGTTCGTAAATCAATAAACCGGTAATCCGTTAATTTATATTCCTTTAGATAGGTTTTGTAAACGTAGCCAGTTTTGCCATTGTAAATGACTTGATACCAGTCACCCAGTTTTTTTCCGGTTGATTTAACACTTCTTCCATTTGGAATAACTGCCAAAACAGCAGATCCTTCTCCTGATTTCCGCATATTTACATCATCCAAAACCAAATAGTTACTGCCATTATTGGTGACAGAAGGATTTTCCGTCGCAGTACTTGTTGATTTTGGTTGCATGTATTCCTTATAAACATACCCTTTTTTTCCTTTGTAACTTACCTCATACCAATTGCCGATCATCTTTAGCGATGAGATGGCAGTACCTTTCGGAATCAAAATCAATTTTGTATAGGAAGGTCCATAAGATGAAAAGACATATGTATCCTTAATGGTTTGATATTCCTTGTTCGCAAGGCTTTTGGAAGAAGATTTATAAACATCACCGCTATAAATGTACAAATATTTACCTTTATATTGTACACGATACCATGTTTTCCCAATACTGTTTACAACCTTTTGGGTTGAGTACAACCCATTTCCATTTGGTAAGCTCCCCACAGACTTTTTCTTCGTATCAGGCGTAGTGTATAGCATCCCTGTTTTTTTTGTAAAATAATAGGTGCCGCTCGTGTTTATATATTTATAGTATTCCTTTACATAACTGCCGCTGACCCAGCCTGATTTTTTATAGGTTTTGCCTTTGGATGTGTATGAATAGGATACTTTATAATAGCTGCCTTTTTTTTCTGTTGCAGTGATCACTTTTCCTTTTGGAATCGTGATAATCGTTTTGTATGTAGTACCTGCACCTTCACGCATTCTTAGGTTCGCTGTTGTTTGAAATGTTGTTTTACTAATTACGACAAGACTAGCAGCTTCTGCATGCTCGATATTAATTGGTGCCAGCGGAATGGTGGCTCCACTGCTTAAACCACCAAGTATTAAACCGGTGGATAAAACCATGACTTTCCCCATCTTTTTCATTAAATCTACAACCTTCTCTCTCTACTTTTCAATTTTTCCGTCATCGTAACGAATCAAGATTCCTCATCAGAAATGAACGTTCGTATTAAGGACTATCGCATCACCTCGGTCTTCCTATCTATAAAACTACTTTTTATTAAGGCTCTGTTAAACGTGCCTGTTGATTTACGCTCCAGGCGCTTCGCTT
>NZ_JBALOS010000007.1:0-2489 GCF_036962765.1 Neobacillus drentensis | reverse complement strand
GCCTTTATTAAAAATAGTTAAAAACAATTAAGCTAGTTTAAATCCTTGGTATAAAGGTAGGCAGAACTTACCCATGCAGTTGAACCATCTGCCCTTTTCAGCTGGTACCATGATTTTGATGTATCCATCATTAAAGATCCATCCGCTTTCATAGCAATGGATACAAATTCATTTAACCCCAAGGTTCCAACGGAAGGATAGGATGTAGCTGGTCCCGTTCTCATATTTAGCCCTGAAACTGTAACTCTACCTAAATTTTTCACAGATAAATAGTTTATGTAATTACTAAAGGCAACGTCCTCTGTCCAGTACTCCTTGTTATTAAACTTAACCTTTAACCAATAGTCATTTGTTTTCTCCAACAAAAGAAATGTACTTCCAGCCTTCATCACCCCTGCAGTACCCTCCCCATCTTTTTCACTGACAAGAGATAGGTCTTTTTTTGCAGCAGCTATGATATTTGCCGGAAACACATCACTTCCAGCTGGATACGACGGCCTTGTTGGGATATCACTATTTACACGCGCTTGTGTATAATAGTTCTTATCATATGGAAGAATTTTTTGCATATGCTGGCTGATTGCCTTCCCCCAGTTTGGGTCACTTGCATAAAAAAAGTTCATGCCTTCACTATTGGAATTGATTCTTGCATTCGTTAATGTTTTCGTACTGAAGCCAAGATAGGCACCTTGATACTTCCAATTGGAAGGATTTAAATAAGTTGTTTTCATTTCACGGGCAATATAGTCAATACACCACTCCACACTTGTAAACCGATAGGCTGCAACAAAAGGTGCTGCATCATAGGCACCAAAGCCAAATAAGTTATTCTTTGCAAGCGATATGGTTGATGTTCCATAGGCACTTTCATGAATGGCATGTGCGGCCAGATAAAGTGCATTTACCCCATATTTTTTCCCCGCGTCAATAAATACCTGTCCTTTATTAGTCAAAATACTCGGCTTCCCTGTACTTTTTACATAGCCAGCAATATAGTTATTTATCTGACTGGCTGTTACAAGGGATTGTGTCCTTAAATCAATAAACTGATAGCTATCTCTGCTGCCCATTGGATCACCCGTTATTACCTGTTGCAGGTATGTGCCAAATACATAGCCGCTTTTCCCTGCGTAGTTAACTTTATACCAACCATTAGATGTCTTGCTGGTTGGGATGAGAATCGTGCCATTAGGAATCACTGATAGAACAGCGGCAGTCGTCCCGGCAGCTTGTCTTAAATTTAATTGATCCGTGACTAAATAGGTAGCCTTCACTATGGCTTGTTCGGTAATCACATCGGCTGGTGGATTGATCACGTCGTCCTTGTCGGTTTCTCCCGGACCGGGATTCTCGGCAGGTTTATTGTATGTCGTAAAATCACCGCTATAGACATAGCCTGTTTTACCGTTATAAGAGACTTTATACCAATCTCCAATTCTTTGTTTGGTAGAAATGATCGTTTGTTTTGGAATTTTCACTAGTTTTGTATACGCCTTACCATAGGATGCGTATACGTAGGTTTCCAATTTGGCTTGATACTCTGTCGCTGAAAAGGAGGTTAACGTGGATTTGGTTACATCGCCGCTATAAACATACAGGGTTTTCCCATTATACGTCACCTTGAACCAGGTTTGGCCCACGCTATTTATTGCTTGGTAGGCAGAATAAAGTCCGTTGCCGCTTGCCAGGCTGTAAACCGCGGTTTTCTTTGTATCAGGCGTAGAATAAAGCTTCACTGTATTTTTTGGAAAATAATAAGCACCCGTAATCGCACTATATTGATAGTATTCCTTTAAATAATTCCCCTTTACCCAGCCAGTGGTTGTCACATTTTTACCTTTTGAAAGATAAGTATAGGTCACTTTATACCAGTCACTTAATTTCTCCGAACTTTGGATGGCCTTTCCCTTCGGAATCGTTATAACCACTTTATCCTTCGTGTTTGCCCCAGAACGAATGTTTACGTTATCAGTGGTTTGATAGGTTGTTTTTGGAAATGTTATCGTTTTCGGGGTGGCAGAAATTTTCTTGAGATAAGAGGTGCTAACCCAGCCTGTCTTCGCTATTTTTTTTCCATTAACCGTATATTGATAGGTAACCT
The DNA here is from genome assembly GCF_036962765.1 of Neobacillus drentensis. Lineage (GTDB taxonomy): Bacteria > Bacillota > Bacilli > Bacillales > Cytobacillaceae > Neobacillus > Neobacillus drentensis_C. The sequence goes on along the minus strand of NZ_JBALOS010000007.1, from coordinate 388 downwards.
TCGTCCAAGTTCCCGTTTGCTCAACTGCGGTGACGTTTTTGGCTTTAGGAATCAGTTGAATTACCTTATATTTTGCGGCTGGACCCATTCGTAAATTCACATTTTCGGTAGTTTGATAGGTGATATTTGCTAATTTTTTCGTGCTGGCCGCTTCTGCTTGATGCAAGCCGCTTGGAACGATAGGTGCTGCCATCTCCCCTAATAGTAAACTAGTAGATAGCAAGACAACCTTCCCGATATGTTTCATTTAGCCACCTCCTTGTCATTTTCCTATCGTTGCTAATTGCAAATTTCTACAATTCAATAAAAAAACTCATATTATGGCGAAAGAGTTAAGTCCCCAATAAAAACTAGGAAACCTATATGAATTCTATTAATATTATCGCTT
>NZ_JBALOS010000006.1:19834-20021 GCF_036962765.1 Neobacillus drentensis | reverse complement strand
AATTTCTTGAGAAATCTGTGAGTAATTCTCCTTTATATTTCATCACTTTCTCATCTCCTTTTTAATTAGTCTATGGAAAAGGATTAAGTGAGCTTGGACAAAACAACCGGATTTCTAAAATTAGGACTTTTTTAAAAAAACTAATAATTTGGCCTAAATTCAAATTTCATTTTCGTTTAGACCCTAC
>NZ_JBALOS010000006.1:4532-19687 GCF_036962765.1 Neobacillus drentensis | reverse complement strand
AACTATCGGGTGCAAGAGTTGAATATCTGGCTGCCATTTTCGGCGCTCTTTTTCTTATAGTGCTTACAGGGCAGGTTGAACAAGTGAGGTGAAATACAGCTCTTTTTTATGTTTATTGGAAGGAATCATACAAAAAAAGAAATGGGGTTTCTATGCAATAGTTGTATTTATTTATCCATACTTTATTGTCACTCATTAAATTCAAAATTTCATTTTCCTAAGGAATTTTTTAATCAATGTAGTTCATATAATCGATAAGTGAAAACATAAAAAAGGTGGGAACAATTCTATGTTTAAACCAAACCCAGCGAATACTGCAATAGTTATTACTGACCCTCAAAATGACTTTTTGTCTCCAGGTGGAAGAGGATATCATTTGACAAAGGCTAACATTAAACAGAATAATACTTTAGCCAACTTGGAACTCCTATTAAGCACTGCCCGTAGTAAAGGTTATCAGCTCTTTGTTTCCCCGCACTTTTTATATCCACATGACTATGATTGGCAGTTTACAGGGAACGAACAAGAGATGTTGATTAGTTTGCGTGTTTATCAGAAATTAAATCAATATAGACCTCCAACTCCGGAAGCCGATTATGTTCCAACTTTAGCTCCGTATATCTGGGACAAAACATCCGTCATTGCAACCCCGCACAAGGTGGCCAGTCCTCAGACAAATGATCTGGTCTATCAACTAAGGCAACGCAGAAAAGAACAAGTCATTTTGGCTGGGGTATTATCAAACGTATGCGTTGAATCGCATATGAGAGATTTAATCGAAAATGGCTTCAAGACAGCTGTTGTTTACGATGCAACTGCCACGATTAGTGAAAACGATTTTCATGCTGCTGTTACGAACTACCGAGCTTTCAGTAGTGCTACATGGACAACACGTGAAGCCATTTCAAATATGTAATGATACTCTTAAAAAGGCATACTAAAGAAGAGATTATTCTTTGATTAATTGTAATGTTGCAGCAGTTAGGTGCTTTCATTAACGATATCCAATAAGTCCATTCTTATAAAATTTAGATTCAATTACAGTGTGTTTCATTAGATAGATTTCCACCATATCCATTGCTAGTTCCTGAATCTCTCCCATCATCTTGTAGCACTTTTTCAAATATCTAACCGATCTTGATACAGACCTACTTTTCGATAATTGCTTCCAACTTAAACATCACATCAGTTATGGGTGATTTAAGCTCATGCGATATGATAGCAACAAATTCACTTTTATTCATACTTCTTTATTAGCTAGTTCAATATCACCAATAACTATGATTTTGTAGAGGTACGGAAAAAGATAAGTTCGTGTAAACGAGCCAACCCGTTAGTCAGAGCTTCCCTTTTTTTAGTAGTCGTTCTACAAACCATTCTTGTATGAATAGTAATTCGTATAAGAATGGATAGGATATAGCTGAATGCCACCATTTCCATCCATTGTTAAAGTGTTCATAGCCTGCAAGATAAAAGGAATACTCAAATGCCGTTGAGAATACAGACCAGGCAAGGACATATGCAACCTTGGCTTTCCTGGTTCGTTCATAAGGATACCAATTAAGCAAAAGAATCGTAGCTGCAGGATAAATACCCAGGATAATAAGGGTACTTTCCCAATCAATAACCCCTGGTTCAAAGAATCCATACAAGTCCCATTTATCTGTCCATCTGTCCGTAAATTCTGCAAAAAATAGCCCCCAGAAGACCGAAGCATAATAGACAATGGGTTGTAATTTCTTTTTGGTGAATAGTGCTACTGTATTAAAGGTTAATACAGAAATATAAAGATACCACATAAGCGTCCTCACTTGTCTCTCGATAAGTATAGGATGTGGTTTGTGGTAGTTTTTTATCATTATCTATGATAATAAATTTGGAAAATGGCTTTTACATTGCTTATTAAACAACCAAGCTTTAGTTATCTGAAAACAGAGAAACTCGAAAAATGTCGACAAATAGGTGGAAAGATAGTAAAATGTCTTTATTATTGTGTATTTTTGAATTGAATAAATAATCGTATCAGCGATAAGAGGTTCTAGCCCCCCTCATTAAAAAAACTAAGATGAAGCAGTACTTCTATCTTGGAGTGCTGTTTTTTCTATTTTGAAAGGAAGTATCGGAAAGAAATGTTAAAAAATGAGAAGGCCATTGTTGTATTTAGTGGTGGACAAGACAGCACCACATGTTTATTTTGGGCATTAAAACAATTTAAAGAAGTAGAAGTCGTAACATTTGATTACAATCAACGGCATAGCTTAGAAATTGAATGTGCGAAAAATATAGCGAATGAACTTGGTGTGAAGCACCATATTTTAGATATGTCATTACTGAATCAACTAGCTCCTAATGCGTTAACACGTTCAGATATTGAAGTTACTGATGGCGGCGAGGGTGAACTACCTTCGACATTTGTGCCAGGCCGTAATTTGTTATTCCTCACATTCGCAGGTGTATTAGCACGTCAAATTGGTGCCAAGCATTTGGTAACTGGTGTGTGTGAAACAGATTTCAGCGGCTACCCGGATTGCCGTGATATTTTCATCAAATCACTGAATGTGACCTTGAATCTATCCATGGACGATAATTTTGTCATTCATACCCCATTAATGTGGATCAACAAAGCAGAAACATGGGCTCTAGCGGATGAGTTAGGCGCATTAGAATTTGTTCGTGAAAAAACATTAACCTGCTACAACGGTGTGATTGCCGATGGATGCGGCGAATGCCCAGCCTGCGTATTACGAAAAAGAGGGCTCGATGACTTTTTAAATGGGAGGTTTTAAACGATGGGTTTTAGAATCGTCGATAAACTTCAAAAAATAAATGAGGATATTCATCCTCATCAATTAAAATATCACGCAAAACGTGTACTAGTGAGCAAAGAATTTACTTTCGATGCTTCACACCACTTGCATTGCTATGAAGGGAAATGTAAGAACTTGCACGGCCACACGTACCACGTTATTTTCGGTATCAGCGGTTTTGTCGATGAACGCGGTTTAATGATCGACTTTGGTGATATTAAAGAGATTTGGAAAAATGAAATCGAAATATTCCTTGATCATCAATACTTGAATGAAACCCTTCCTTCGATGAATACAACAGCGGAAAACATGGTTGTGTGGATTTACGAAAAAATGAAGGAAGCATTAGCAACAGAAGAGCGTAGAAATCAATATCATGGAGCAAGAGTGGAATTTGTCCGTCTGTTTGAAACTCCAACAAGCTATGCAGAAGCGAGAAGGGAGTGGATGGAGGAATGAGTAAGATTCCTGTTTTAGAAATTTTTGGCCCAACCATCCAAGGAGAAGGGATGGTCATTGGTCAAAAGACGATGTTCGTTCGGACCGCCGGCTGTGATTATTCATGCAGCTGGTGCGATTCTGCCTTTACATGGGATGGCAGTGCCAAAGATGATATCCAATTAATGACGGCTGAAGAAATTTGGGCTGAATTAAAGAGAGTCGGCGGCGATAATTTCTCGTTTGTAACGATCTCAGGCGGAAATCCTGCGCTGCTGAAAAATTTAGATGTTTTTATCGATTTATTAAAAGAAAATGCTATAAAAATTGGCATCGAAACGCAAGGCAGCCGATGGCAGGACTGGTTCGTCAACGTCGATGAATTGACCATTTCACCCAAACCTCCAAGTTCCACTATGGTAACGAATTTTGAAATCTTAGATTCCATTTTTCAAAATTTAAAAGACCATGATTTTAAACATCAAGTAAGTCTTAAAGTTGTCATCTTTGATGAAACGGATCTTGAGTATGCGAAAACGGTCCATAACCGTTACGCGGCTATCCCTTTTTATCTGCAAGTAGGGAACGATGATATTACGAATGCGAATAACAATGAGTTGATTCAAAAACTATTGTTGAAATATGAGTGGTTAGTCAATTGTGTAGTTTCGGATCATGAATTGAATGATGTAAAGGTGTTACCGCAATTACATGCACTTCTTTGGGGGAATAAGCGAGGCGTGTAAGGCGAATAGAGGTTAGAAAGAGAGTAAGGAAAGAATGAGAATCCTATTATATTTAATATCAATTGTAACCGCGAATGTTGTTACAGCAGCTTTCGCACCATTGCAACTGGGCGTATTTATTGTTCCAATGGGAACATTGTTTATTGGAGCCACGTTTATTTTTCGTGATTTGGTTCAAAACAAATATGGAAGAAAAATGACTTATATTTTCATAGGAACGGCCTTATTATTGTCTGGACTTGTGTCATTCATGCTAGGTGATACACTGATCATCGTGTTAGCTTCTGCTCTATCATTTGCAGTGGCAGAAACAACCGATACAGAAATTTATACAAGATTAAATCTACCAATGAGCTGGAGAGTGTTTTATAGCGGAATCGTTGGCGGTCTATTGGATTCCGTCATATTCGTCATTATCGGTCTAAGCCCGATGGGTGCAAACTTCTTACCTTGGGAAGCCGTTCCAGCAGCCATCCTCGGACAAGTCATTGTGAAAACGATCATTCAGGCGATTGCAGCAGTACTATTAAGCCTTGTATATAAATCATCCAATCAGAATACGGTATCTAATTAATATAAATGCACTTGCCGAGGAGAGTGAGAGAATCACACCAAGGTAAGTGCTTTTTTATATTCAGTCAAAGATATTTTAATTCTTGATAAAAATAATGCACATTTCTTCCCATTCAACATATAGTAACTTCTGTGAGAAATTTTATTGGAAGGAAGAAATCACTATGAACAACCATCATTTAAAAATTACTACAACTAAAAACGAGTATAACAACGGAGGAACCGGATATAAAGTGATTGAAATCAATGTAACCGATCCATCTGAAAATTTATTTGCAGTTGTAGCCCCTATAAAAATGAAATAGTATGGAAGTGTGCACTACTTTTATCGAGCGCATTCGTTAAAGAACGCTGAGCTGATTTCAGCTCTTTTTTATTTAATAAACGGGCAGGATAACGGTATTAAGTTCAAGAATTAATGAAGATGGAAATGTTGAAAAGAGGTAGTAAAAATATGGGATGACTTTTCTGTTTTCCTTGATCAAATTTTGAACAAAGAGTCATTCTCAGAAATGATTTTGTTTATTCGTTCAAATGGTTAAAATGAAGTGAGTATGATGATAAAGGAGGGAAGTGCAAAACGATGGATTTCGAAATGGTTATGCAGGAACTGGAAGCGCTCGGTAAGGAGCGAATGAAAAAGATGTACATAAGCAATGGTGCACATGAGCCGGTTTTTGGTGTTGCTACAGGTGCAATGAAGCCGCATGCAAAGAAAATTAAGAAGAATCAGCCTTTGGCCGAGCAGCTTTACGCGACCGGGAACTACGATGCCATGTATTTTGCCGGCATCATTGCGGACCCAATGACAATGACGGAGGAGGATTTTGATCGTTGGATCGATGCGGCGTATTTTTATATGCTGTCCGATTATGTGGTGGCAGTAACTTTGGCAGAAGCCGATATCGCGCAAGTTGTTGCCGATAAGTGGATCGCAAGCGGTGAAGAACTTAGAATGTCAGCAGGCTGGAGCTGTTACTGCTGGCTTTTAGGTAACCGCAAGGACAGTGAATTTAGCGAAAGCAAGATTGCCAGTATGCTTGATCAGGTGAAAAATACGATTCACGATTCTCCTGATCGTACAAAATCCGCGATGAATAATTTTCTCTACACAGTCGCGATTTCATATATGCCGCTCCATGATAAGGCGGTTGAAACCGCAAAGGCAGTAGGCCCAGTTGAAATCAGACGAGGCACGAAAAAAAGCAGTACCCTGCTTGCTTCCGAAAATATTCAAAAGGAAGTCGATAGAGGGAAGCTTGGTTTCAAACGCAAATATGTAAGGTGTTAGCATGTTTTGTAATGTACCTACACGAACGGGAACAAGGCTCTATACATCATTCGAAGGCTGCTGACAAGTAAGGTTCGGAATCATAAAATGATTTTAGGCATTATAGGGTTTTTAGCATTCATATTGTTCTTAGTCATGGGAGTCGTTTCGTTAGGTGAAGAGATGGAAGGAAGCAACTTAAATCCATTTGGTAAATAGATAATAAAAATGCAATATTGAAATAGCCCCCACTGAAACACAGTAGGGGGCTATTTATGTGGCCGAAGTACTTTATTCCAATTTTGCATACTCCATTTATTTCTTTCGATACTAAGAAGGAAATTACTAAAGGAGGTAAAAAAACACAAATGAAACGACAACTACTAGCAGGACTTGGGATCAGTGCGGCCCTATTGTTTAGCGTACCGGTTTCCGCACAAACCAACGTCATCCTCCCAGAGGATTTTACTTATGGAGACAAGTTAGGAGCCGAACAAGTGCCAGGCTACAACGTAGGGTTCTCCGTCAATCCGAAGCAATTCAATGAACAGAAAATCCAACGTATAACCGTGCAGCTGGTTGGCAATGATGGCAAAGTAGTAGCCGAAAACAAGGCGAAAGGGAAAGGCTTGAAGAATCTTATCGCCTATGAGGGTCAGCAGTACAGCACACAGTTTTATAAAAAAGCAAATAAAATGAAAGACGACGTATGGACGCACAGCATCTATTGTGGTCAGAAGCCTGCATTTGTGGAGATTATTATGCAGGACAAAAGTGGCCATACATACAAGGCTCATAACACGAAAGCGCCCGTACAGGATCTTGGACAATTGCCTAACTGTCCTAAGGGCCAATAAGCAAGGGTATTTAAGTCCTTGTGAAGAAACAATGCTCAGCGAACAACGAGAAAAAGTACTGCTAACTAAGGGGAAATTAACCGCACTGAAACGAACTATTTGAGATAACTAATTATTTACATCGTGGTCGTTGAAGCAGATGTAAGAATATAGATGAAAATGAATAAGTAAAATTCGTAAGGGTGTACCATTTTTGGTACACTTTTTTATTTTTCACTTTTGGACTGAGTTAACTGAAGAGCCAATAAATAAATGAACTTAGAGGGGTCATTTTTTAAGAAAGTACTCATTAATTAGGAACATTAATAATATTCTAAAATTTATGTTGTTTTATTTCTCACTTCTTCTCTAAAATGGTCTTGAACAAAAAATTTTGGGGAGGTTATGTCTGTGATTGAAAAAATGGTTGATATTTCGAAATTGGTTGAAGCCGTTCAAGATGAAGTGATCGAGTGGAGAAGGCATTTCCATGAAAATCCAGAGCTTTCTTTTCAGGAGTTTGAGACCTCGAAGTATGTATATGAAAAATTGCTGTCCTTCGAGAAGATGGAAGTTTCTCAGGTAACACCGACAAGTGTAATGGGACGACTTGTTGGCAGTAAACCCGGCAAAGTACTTGGATTAAGAGCGGATATGGATGCACTGCCAATCAAGGAAGAAACAGGGCTCCCTTTTGCTTCAAAAAACAATAATGTCATGCACGCCTGCGGCCATGATGGACATACAGCCATGCTCCTCGGTGCAGCAAAAGTACTGTCTCAATTGAAGGATGAGATTAATGGAGAAATTAGATTTTTCTTCCAGCATGCAGAGGAATTGTTCCCAGGTGGAGCATCAGAAATGGTTAAAGAAGGAGTAACCGAAGGGATCGATGGTGTCATTGGATTACACCTGGCTTCTCAAATCCCTATTGGGAAATTTTGCATTTGTTATGGCCCTGTAACAGCAGCAGCAGATGCTTTTGATATATTGATTCAAGGTAAGGGCGGACATGGTTCAGAACCGAATGCGACTGTTGACCCGATTGCGATCGGAGTTCAACTTGTAAACGGAATCAATCAGATCATGTCACGAAAAGTGGACGCAAGTCTCCGTGCGGTTATTTCCGTCACTCAATTTCATGGTGGAACGGCAAATAATATTATCCCAGATCGAGTAACAATTGGAGGAACTGTTCGAACATTTGATCCTGAAATCCGTAAGCAAATACCAATTTGGCTAGAAAAGTTAACGAAGGGGCTCACTGAAGCAAACGACGCATCCTACCAATTTGATTATCAGCTTGGATACTCTTCGGTTGTAAATGAGGAAAATATCACCAAATTAGTTGATCATACCATCGTAGAAACCTTTGGTGAAAGTAATCGCGTGATATCTCAAGCAATCATGGGCGGGGAGGATTTCTCAGCATTTTCAGAGGCAGCACCAGGTTGCTTTGTGTTATTGGGGGCAGGAAATGATAGATTAGAAGAAAATTTCCCTCATCATCACCCTAAATTTGATGTAAAAGAAGAATCATTGGTTCTTGGTGTTACTTATTATGTTCAGACTGCATTAACATTTTTGAATGAAAAATAAATCACTTCATTTTTTCATGAAGTGAATAAGAGAAGGTGAGAAGGAAGCGCAGGCACGGTATTATTCCTGTCCGCTAACTCCTCCCTTTTTTTATTTAGCCTGATAGGAGATTCCTTAATAAATCGGAACTTTCACGGAAACAATGGTTCCCCATCCAAGCTTACTTCGAATCGTAATTCCATAGTTTTCTCCATAGGTTAATTGAAATCGTTTATTTGTATTATAAAGACCAATGTGATTGGAAGAAGAATAATTTGACCTCAATTTAGTACGGATATCTTCTAATCTTTCAGCTTCAATACCTGTACCGTTGTCAATAACCGATACTAAAAGGTACTTGGAAGAACTTTTAATTTTCACTTTAATAGAAAGTTTTCTTTTCAGGTCAAGCATCCCATGCTGGAGAGAATTTTCAATAAGCGGTTGAAGAAACAATTTCACGATATAATATTTTCCAACACCCGGATTGCAATCCCATACACACGTAAATTGGTCTTTGTGTCTGATTTTCTGAATGTCCACGTAACTCTTTGTATGTTTAATTTCATCCTCTAACACTACTAAGTTATCCTTTGCATCTAATGAAAAGCGGAGAATGGTGGCCAAATTATCAATCATTTCATTAATTTCATTCGGTCTTTTTGTCAAACTAATAACCTTCCAATTAATGGTCTCGAGTGTATTAAATAAAAAATGGGGATTTAACTGTGATTGATGAACAGATAATTCCAGCGCTTGCATTTTATATTTCCGCTCAGATAACAATACCTTCATGTAGGATTGCTCCATAAAGTTTGTTACTATTTTATGAATGATGTAGCTGTGAACATCTTTTACAACAGATGGTAAATGGGGAAGGGGTTCACCCTTTTCCGCACGGTTTAAGATATTGACAATAGAGCGAATCTCCCTGAAATTTCTTTTTGTTAAATAATAGGCCACAATTCCTCCAACAATGATGGAGGAAATTAGTAGTATTAGCGTAACCATGCTTAGTTGGTATGGAAGTTTATAAAGGGAATCTTTCGGTATGGTTGAAAAAAACAACCAACTATATTTATCGGACGCTACCTTAAAGACAACGGATGGAACCTTCTGAATCTGCATGGAACTAATTGATTTAGAATGGAGACCCATTGACTTAAAATGGGGTATGGATATTTTAACTGGATGGTTCTCAAAGAGAACCTGGTAATCCTGATCCATAACCAAGAAATTTTGTCCCTGCATTTTATATAAGCTGTTTAGATAGTCCCTTAAATAGGAAGTGTTTACATTTAAAATGATGTATCCAACATCACCATTTGCAAGGGTAAAGCTTCGATACATCGATATGACTTCCATTTTTTTAGGGGCGAAATTCTCCGGTTTCCGAATAATCGTTCTTTTCTCGGTCCAAACACCGTCAGTCAGTTTATTCTTACGAATAGATTTAGACCATGAGGTGTCTTCAAAAGTAGATAAGTCAACCACTCCCCCTGTTGTTGAAGTAAGAAAGCGATTATGGTCATTGTTTATGTAAATATAAATGGAATCAATATATGGATGTGCGATAGCAGGTGAATCGATCATATTTTTTAAGGAAGCCAGCTTCACATAATCCATTTGGTCCAGCCATTTTTTTTGCAGCATGTTTTGTAAATCTATGAATTCTACGGCACTGGCTGCAATCGTCAAATTAATAGAATCCAATTCATCAAAAATCATGTCAACATTCATTTGAATTTGATTTAATAAATTAAGGTTTTCTTGATTTATTTTTTCTTTTAGATACAAATGAATTAAGCTAATTGCTAGTGTTCCAAGAATTAAGATGGGAATGAGCATTGGAATGAGCAGTTTGATTAAATTTTTAATATAAAAAGAGCGTTTTAGGGAATCCATGTGAACCATTCCTTAATTCAACAGCCGATATTCTTTCGGACTAACACCGAAATATTTACGGAAAGCACGTGTGAAATTTTTGGCATTACTATAACCGACCATTTCACTAACCTCATAGGCTTTGTATTTCATCGTTTTCAGTAATTTTGCTGCTTCTTCCATTTTTACTTGAAAAACAAAATCCGAGAAATTTTCGTCTGTTTTTTGTTTAAAATATTTGCTGACATAATGAGGGTTCATATAAACGGTTTGCGCTGCATCTTCTAAGGAAGCGCTTTTAAAATTGGTTTTTACATAATCTTTTATTTTGAAAATAATGGGATCATCCTCACCGTCTATGTTTCGATGTCCTAATACCCGCTCAGCTTTCCGGGGAATCCTTTGGTCAAGCTCTTTTTTGATTTGGGAAAACGCTTCCATTAAATCTGAAAACTTTGTTGGTTTTAGAATATAATTTTTAACCCCATATTTTATAGCTTCTTGTGCGTAGTGAAACTCTTGATAACCGCTAAGAAAAACGGTCATAACATCGGATTGCTGAAGGTAGATATCTTTAATTACCTCAATTCCAGTCATCTTTGGCATGGAAATGTCACACAGCAACGCATCCACGTTTCCCTTTGAAATCAGTTCTAGTGCTTCCACTCCATTTGAAGCTTTTCCGATTACTTCAAATCCAACCTCTTCCCAGGGGAAATAGTTTACCAATCCATGACGAATCTCATATTCATCATCGGCAATCACTAGATTATACATCGTCCACCACCTAAAATAGCTATTTTAATATTCAAAATATACTATACTTTAAACCTTTCAACAAGTAAGGTTTCAATTTCTACTTGTCAATAAAAGATACGAAATGTCAATTCAAGTCCCTTTTTTTAATCCCTATACTTTGATTAAATTATGGTAATCAAGTTAATGATCAGCAATTCAAAAGACTGAATATTAGATAAATGAATATTTATCGTATTTTAGAAAGAGTGGTGAGGAAATGAGACCTTTGCTAGAAGTCGATCATGTAAAAATTGCATTTGAGTCAGAAAAGGAAGAAGTAATTTCTGTAGAAGAAGTGAGTTTTAACGTCAATCCTGGAGAAACAATCGGCATTGTAGGTGAATCTGGATGCGGTAAAAGTGTAACCTCCTTGTCTATTATGGGGCTTCTCGGTAAAAATGGAAAAATAAAAAAGGGTCAAATCTTATTTGGTCAAGAGGACCTCACAAAAGTATCCGTACAACGTTTAAGAGAAATCAGGGGAAATGAAATTTCGATGATTTTTCAAGAACCAATGACCTCTTTGAATCCCGTTTTTACGATTGGAAATCAAATGGTTGAAGGGATCAAGCTCCATTTAAAAATGAATACGAAGGATGCTTCAGAATTTGCTATTGAAATGTTAAAAAAGGTTGGGATTCCAAGTGCAAGGGACATTATGAAGGAGTATCCTCATGCGTTATCTGGCGGGATGAGGCAAAGAGTGATGATTTCTATGGCTTTGGCATGCAAACCCAAACTTCTAATCGCGGATGAACCCACTACAGCACTTGATGTTACGATTCAGGCACAAATTTTACAATTAATGAAAACGCTTCAAAAAGATTCTGAGACGGCAATCATGCTCATTACCCATGATTTAGGCGTCATTGCTGAAATAGCCGACCGGGTTATTGTTATGTACGCAGGGCAGGTAGTGGAAGAAGCGGATGTATTCACTCTATTTAAGGTACCTAAGCATCCCTATACACAAGGCTTAATGGCATCGATACCACATCTTGACTATGACGAGGAGCAGCGGCTTGACTCCATTCCTGGATCAGTACCTAGTTTACAGAACATGCCAAGGGGCTGCCGGTTTCATACTAGATGTCCACATGCAACACAGCGCTGCTTACAGGAACAGCCAGGACTAGAACAAATTCAAGATGGACATAAAGTGAGGTGTTGGTTAAGGGAGGAAGAGTATCTGAGTTCTGACTCCAGTAAAACAAAGGAGGAAAGTGTCAAATGAAATTAATGCTGGATGAAGAATCGACTCCTCTATTAAAAGTAGAAAAATTAAAGACCTATTATCCTATAAAAAAAGGAATTTTTTCAAAAACGGTTGGTCACGTCAAAGCTGTGGATGGAGTGGACTTTTTCATAAATTCCGGTGAAACGCTTGGGTTAGTAGGTGAATCTGGATGTGGGAAATCGACCATTGGAAAAACCCTTGTTCGTTTGGAGAACGCCTCAGAAGGAAAGGTGTACTTTCAGGACAATGAAATAACGAAAGCATCAAGTGAAACAATGAAAAGCATCCGCCGGGACTTGCAAATTATTTTTCAAGACCCTTATTCCTCACTGAATCCAAGAAAAAGAATCAAAGACCTACTTGAGGAACCAATGAAAATTCATAGGGTAGTAGAGAAAGAAAACTTACATAAGCGAGTGGATGAACTGCTGAATTTAGTGGGCCTACCTCAAAGCTATAAAAATCGTTATCCACATGAATTTTCCGGTGGGCAGCGGCAGCGGATCGGAATTGCCAGAGCACTGTCCTTAAATCCAAAGCTTATCATTTGCGATGAACCAGTTTCCGCCTTGGATGTTTCTATCCAAGCCCAAATATTAAACCTGCTTAAGGATTTGCAAAAGGAACTTCACTTAACCTATTTATTTATTGGACATGGATTAGGTGCAGTGAAATACATCAGCGATCGAATTGCTGTCATGTATTTGGGTAGAATCGTTGAAGTGGCCAAAACAGAAGAAATTTTTCGAAACCCAAAACATCCCTATACAAAAGCATTATTAAGTTCCTATCCCATTCCAAACCCTGAAATGAGATCGAAAGAGAGAATTGTTATACCGGGAGATGTACCGAGCCCGGCCAATCCTCCAAGCGGGTGCAGTTTTCATACACGCTGCCCCATCGCTACAGCGATTTGCAGGGAACAAGTTCCAGTACTTAAAGGAAAGGATCATAGTGTGGCATGCTTTTCTATTAAAGATGTTTAGGAAGAATATTTATTTTTAGAGAAAGAGGGTGTGAAATTGGTTCCATATATTATTCGCAGGCTATTAATCGCCCTTCCTGTCTTATTTGGGGTAACGATTTTAAACTTTATTATTATCAATATGGCGCCAGGAAACCCTGTTGAGATGTTTGTTGATCCCAATACTTCTACGGAACTACTAAATTTGCGGAAAGAACAATTAGGCTTGAATGATCCGTTATGGCTTCAATTTTTCCATTGGGTGGGGAACCTTCTGCAAGGAAATTTGGGTTATTCCTTTTCAACTTATGAGCCCGTGTCGAAGTTAATAGTAGATAGGATTGGCCCAACTTTTGAATTAATGTTACTGGCACTGATCGTTGGTTTAGTGATTGCTCTTCCGATTGGAATGATTAGCGCAGTAAAACAATACAGCAAGCTAGACTATTTTGCTACTGGATCATCCTTTTTGGGAATTTCAATCCCACATTTTTTTCTTGGTTTGGGTCTTATTTATATCTTTGCTGTAAAATTTCAAATCCTTCCTGCTGGTGGTATGTCGACTCTCGGAAGTGAGGATAGTTTCATAGATAAGGTAAAGCACCTTATCCTTCCTGTCCTTGTACTGGCTACCGGGATTGCTGGCCAGTATGTCCGCTATATCCGAGCGAGTTTACTAGAAGTTCTAGGTCATGATTATTTAAGAACGGCAAGGGCAAAAGGATTAAAAGAAATGGTCGTAACAAATAAACACGCTTTAAAGAATGCCTTAATTCCAATCATTACCGTCATTGGACTGGAAATTCCGTTCCTGCTTGGAGGTGCTGTCATAACGGAGCAAGTATTTCAATGGCCTGGAATGGGACAGCTTACCATCCAATCGATTATGTCAAGGGATTATCCCACATTAATGGCACTAAATCTATTAACTGCTTTTATGGTTTTATTCGCAAATCTATTTACTGATATTATTTATTCTTTTGTTGATCCGCGCATCAAGTATAAATAGGAAAGGAGGAATAGACTATGCCGATACTGGAAACGAATCTCAAAAAAGAGATGGAGGCACCAAAGCTACATCCAGAAATGTCTCATTTTGAGAATGGCAGGGAAGAAACACCTTTTCAACTCGTTGTTAAACGATTTATGAAACATCGTTTAGCAGTAGCAGGTATTATTTTCATGCTCCTTATCATCCTTATTGCCGTTTTTGCACCGGTTATTACGACTAAGGATCCCTATCACGTCTTTGACGAGTTTTCTTCACCACCTTCAGCTGAGCACTGGTTAGGAACCGATCAAGTGGGTAGGGATGTTTTCACTCGCTTGGTTTATGCCTCTAGAGTGTCGATGATGGTAGGTCTTGGCGCCGTTTTGATCTATACCGTCATTGGTACGATTATCGGTGCGGTGTCAGGATACTTTGGCGGGTGGATGGATACCTTGTTAATGCGATTAACAGATGTTTTTATGTCCTTTCCAAGTCTTATGCTCATTCTAGTCGTCGTTAGCATTTTGGGACCAAACCTATGGAATATTATCTGGATTTTGGGACTTCTTGGCTGGCCCTCCGTTGCCCGACTTGTCCGGGGAAGCGTTCTCTCGTTAAAGCATATTGATTTTGTAAAATCGGGAATTGTCCTTGGATTAAGTACACCTCGGATTTTATTTCAGCATATTTTACCAAATGCGATTGCACCGATAATAGTCCAAGCTACGTTTGGAATTGCTGCAGCAATCATTGTTGAAGCATCTCTAAGTTTTCTGGGAATGGGAGTCCAGCCTCCAACAGCCAGCTGGGGAAATATGCTTACTGACGCTCAAAGCTTAACGGTATTAACTTCCCAACCATGGCTTTGGCTTCCCCCTGGGGTAATGATTGTCCTAGTTGTGCTTGGAATTAATTTTATTGGCGATGGACTGCGCGATGCCTTAGATCCGAAATCAATTAAATAGGAATCCTATTTAATGAAAGAATGAATGGCATTATATTTTAATAAGGCTGTGTTAAAGCTTATTGTTGA
>NZ_JBALOS010000006.1:0-4434 GCF_036962765.1 Neobacillus drentensis | reverse complement strand
GTTTAACAGAGCCTTTAATAAAGAAAAGAGGGCAAATGATGAAAAAAGTTAAATTAAAGGTTTGTACCATTTTTTCGATTGCTTTGCTATTATTCCTAAGTGCATGTACAGGTGCTGATGAATCATCCTCTACACTAACGGAAAAAGGCAAGGAAAATGGATCATCAAGTCAAGGTGATACCATTGTTGTGGGAATATCTAATGCATTAGGTACCATTAATCCGATTAATGCACGTGATCAGGGAGCATGGACGATTTCATCCATTTTATTTGACCCTTTCTTTGAAGAAAGCGAATCAATGGAATATTTGCCTAAATTAGCTGAGAGCTTTGAAACAAAGGATAACCAAGCGTTTACCATAAAAATTAATCCAAAGGCAACGTGGACGGATGGAAAGCCAGTTACTACTGAAGACGTTAAATTTACTTTTGACACCATGGCGAATCCTAAAGTTCAAAGCATCGGCTTGAAAAACCTTCATGTTATTGATGGATTAGATGAAAATGGTGTACTGACTAAAGGAGAAACTAGTGTTAAGGGTATTGAAATTGTTGATGACAAAACATTTGTCATTCATACAAAAAAACCGGTAGATCCAAACTACATTAAAGGCTGTTTAGTCAATATTCGGACAATCCCTAGTCATATCCTTAAAGACAAAGATCCTGCTACTCTTCATCAAAATCCAAATTTGTTAAAACCAACTGTAACGGATGGTGCCTATACGCTTAAAAATTTCAGCCCAGAAACACTGGTAGAACTTAAGGCTAATCCTAGCTATTACCGTGGTGCTCCAAAGACTGAGAAGCTTTTCTTTAAAGTTGTGCCTTCGGCTAATTTAACGGCTCAGCTTCAAACAGGTGAAATTCATTTGAATTATCCTGCTGTAGGTCCCATTGCTATTCAAGATTATGAAAAAGTGAAAAATATGGCCAATGTTCAGTCAGTTGAAGGAAAAGGATATGATTATCAAGAGATATACTTTAATATGAAAACCATTTCTGAACCAAAAATGCGTCAAGCCATTGCTTATGCCATTAACCGGCCTCAAATTGTTGAGAAACTGTTAAAAGGGAAATCAGATATTATTGATGGAGCATATACACTTCCGCATCCATATTTAGATAAAAGCATTAAGAATTATGAATATGATTCCAAAAAGGCGAAGGAATTGATAGAAGAATCTGGATGGGATAAGAGTAAACCCATTCGACTTAATGTTCCTGTTGGAAACCAGGTTCGTGAACAAGCAGCAGTGATTATTTCTGAAAACCTTCGTGCAGTCGGCCTAAAAGTACAAATTCAAAAGTACGATTTCTCTACGTATATACAAAAAGCTGCGAAGCATGATTTTGATTTAATGTTCCTTGGAATCCCTTACCAAATTGATCCAGATATTAGTTCCTATTATGTTACCAATGCTGCTTATAATTTTGCAGGTTATAGTAATCCGGAAATGGATCAATTATTATCACAAGGCGCATCAGAACCAAACCCTGAAAACAGGAAAGTAATCTATAATAAAGCACAAGAAATTTTGCATAACGACCTGCCAACCTTAACCATTTATACGGAACATCAAATGGGGGCGGTTTCCAAAAAAGTAAAAGTAGGAACACCAAAACAATTTGGAATGTTCTATGATGTGCAAAATTGGGAAATAGAAAAATAATTTAAGAAAAGAGAATATGCTGCAATAAAGCTGACCTCGGTACTAAACTGGGGTCATTTATTTTCCTCCTGATGTATATGTTTCGTTTTAGTAGATGATCAGAATAGAATAGAAACGAATATTTTAAAAAGAATACCAATTTTTATTCATTAAGCAACTGCTCAACTGTTATCATCCAAAGGGTTAAGTCCAAAGAAATTCCTAGATGATTACTCTCATGTAAACGATTTTAAAATCTACTTAAAATACAATGTTTGTAATAACCAACCATAATGTCGCTTAAATCGAATTTCAAGTAATGGACGGATCATTTTCAGTATGCAGGATAATCAGTTTACGTCGATCATCCACTTTTTTCTTTTGCAATAGTTTCCGTACATGGGACTTCACTGTGTTTTCGCTAATAAATAAGCTGCTGGCAATCTCTTTATTGGTCAATCCCCTTACTAAGAGTATAAATACTTGATTCTCGCGTTCTGTGAGAGTTTCATTAGTCTGGTCGGAAACTGCCTCTAATGGACTTAGGCTTCCTTGATTTGTTAACAGTTGAAGCAACCTGCCGATTTCATTAATCATATTCTGTTCTTCAGCATGTGTGAACGTTTCCAATGTATCTAAATAAAACCTCCAAGGAGTTTCCTTCGTATTCTCAAGAAGCCATTCTTTTTCACCTTCGCATAAAAAAAATCCTGTAAACAAAAAGTATTTCTGATTATCGACCGTAAACGGATACAGAATGATATTTGGTCGAAGAATAATTTTCGCTCTTAAAACAACTGGATCTGTTAATGATTTAAATTGCTGGATAATTGGGAGGCAAAATTCTTGGTGCACATTGTCGCCAGAGAATTCCATTGTCTTCTGATGTGCATGACAATAATTAATAATTGGAAATAGTTCGTTTCCTTGTGAATCGTAAATTAGTCCCGCAAATCCNNATAAATCTAATAGATAAGCCCAATTCTTTTGCAATTTAAATCACCTCCGTTCAAGTTATTACTTAAATTTTGATTTAGCGAAGTTAATTTTGATTTTAAACAATTTTATAGAAGAGGACAACCACCCGTTAGAGTGATAATCATAGGATTAATCCTTTATCAAAAGAACTAACTCGGGGGTTGTCATCCTTTCAGGTAATTGTCCGATCTTTTATTTTATTATAATATTCTGGACGGGAGTTTATTGTTTGAATTTCGAGAAGACGGTTAAGGTAATGGTTTCCAAACATCGAAATGAGAATAATGATATGAAATGGATGGTACAAGGACGTGTAGCTTTAGTAACGGGTGCGATTCTTTTTTTTCCTTACTCAACTAAACTACCCCGTTAGCTGAACAAGAAAAAGGTGCAATCCCATTCTTTAACTCTGGTTCGGAAAACCCTATTTTTTATTCAAGAATAAACCTCCTATTTATATAACATTAAAAGAATGTTGATAGCCGGATGATCAGGTTATGGGGGGAGTCTTTATGGGAAGTACATTAAAAGAAACAAGGGAAGAAATTCATAAACAACGGGTAAACTCATTTAAATGGTTTGTAAAAAGGATGTTTATTACAACAAGTATCTTCATTATTATTGCACTCATATTTGCCGCAATCCGTTTTTATCAGGCAAATCACTTTAATGAACAAATCAAGATTAATGGCATAAAAGTCAGTGGACTGAATGCTGATCAGGCACTAAAAAAATTAAAAACATCTGTATTAAAAAATGAAGTCTATGTCGGACAACTACAAATTTTAGATGAAAAAGATACAAAGATTGGATTTACGGATAAAGATCTGCCAGGTGTCAAAAAATTATTAAGAAGCCAGCGGACGTTTTTTTCTTCCTCAAAGACAAAGAATTATTCGTTAATGCCAAGCAAACTAGATCAGTATCGAAGCCAGACGATGAAAAAAAAAGTTGAAGAAAAGCTTTTATCTATGAATATGACTTTTAAAGTGGCACAAGATGCGGAGGCTCATTTGGAACAAGGTAAAATTGTCGTCTCTAAAAGCATTAGCGGGGAGCAGTATGATATCGCCAGTCTATTAAAGGCCTACGTGAAGCAGGAATATACTAGTGAAATCCGTCTGAATCCTGTGTACATACAGCCAATCAAAAAAGACAGTACTATTGTAAAAAATAAAGTGAAAAAGCTGCAGGAACTCCTTCATCGAACCGTCGATTATAAGGTACAGGATAAAGTGTATACTTTAAAAGCCAGCGTTTTAATCAAAAATGCCTCTGTGTCAAAAGATATGAAGATTATAATTGACTTGGATGACATTAAGAATAAGATTGCTGAGATTAATGATGCTAAATCCACTTTAAATAAAAATTTCACATTTAAGACCCATTCAGGTTCTGTCATATCAGTAAAAGGACAAGGCTATGGTTGGGCATTAGATGTGGACAAAGAAACAAAACAGATTCAGGCAGCTTTTGAGAAAGAAGTGAAATCAATTTCTGCTTCTAATATTATCGGACATGGCTGGAGTAATGAAGGCTACGGTTATGAAACGACAACAAAACATGGCATCGGCAAAACGTATGCTGAAGTGTCCATTGCTGAACAGCGAATTTGGATTTACAAAAAGGGGAAATTAGTCGTCACAACGAATGTCGTGACAGGCAAACACAGCACCGGTGAAGATACATCACCAGGAGTGTGGTATATCCTCTATAAACGATCACCATATATACTCAAAGGCAGTAGAGCAGGAAGTTCGGATTACACCATAAAAGTAGATTATTGGGTTCCTTTTACGAATAG
>NZ_JBALOS010000005.1:15650-15827 GCF_036962765.1 Neobacillus drentensis | reverse complement strand
AATCAACTTGGCTATAAAAATCAAAATTGACCTTTAACATGGCCAATCCTATAAAAATTTTTTAACATCCAATTTGCTTGGCAATGACCATTCGTTGAACTTCAGATGTTCCTTCACCAATTTCCAAAAGTTTCGCATCACGGAAGAATCGTTCAACTTGATATTCCTTCATATATC
>NZ_JBALOS010000005.1:14593-15630 GCF_036962765.1 Neobacillus drentensis | reverse complement strand
CATATCCGCCATGAATTTGAACGGC
The DNA here is from genome assembly GCF_036962765.1 of Neobacillus drentensis. GTDB lineage: Bacteria > Bacillota > Bacilli > Bacillales > Cytobacillaceae > Neobacillus > Neobacillus drentensis_C. Next base: position 15,605 of record NZ_JBALOS010000005.1, on the reverse strand, counting down.
TTGATCACATGCACGCATGCATATTTCCGAAGCAAATAATTTCGCAAATGCCGCTTCCTTTTTAAATGCTCGTCCTTGATCCTTTAACCAAGCTGCTTTGAAAACCATATTCCGGGCTAATTCGATATTCATTGCCATGTCAGCTAATTTAAATTGGATTGCCTGGAAGTTGGATAAACTCTTTCCAAACTGTTTTCTTTCTTTTGCATATTGAAGAGATTTTTCAAATGCTCCTTGAGCAATACCTACAGCCATGGCACCAATTCCAATTCTTCCGCCATCAAGAGTAGCTAAAAATTGCTTGTAACCGTTTCCATTTGTGCCCAGCAGATTTTCTTTCGGAACTCTTACATTCTCCATGATAAGTTCTGTGGTATTTGAGGCATGAAGACCCATTTTTTCGTAGTTGTTGACCACAGTGAATCCTGGAGCATTAGTAGGAACAATAAATGCTGTGATTCCATTGATTCCTTTTGAGCGGTCTGTTACGGCGGTCACTGCAAGGTGATTAGCATAGCTTGCATTTGTAATAAAACATTTTGAGCCGTTAATGACCCACTCATCGCCATCAAGAACTGCTGTTGTTTGGGTTCCCCCTGCATCGGAGCCTGCATTCGGTTCAGTCAAACCAAATGCTCCGAAAGACTCTCCAGTACAAATTGGAGTTAAGTATTTCTCTTTTTGTTCGTGCGTACCAAATAAATTAAGAGGGGCCCCCCCTAATGAAATATGGGCTGAATATGTAATTCCTGTTGATGCGCAAACACGACTAAGTTCTTCAACGACAATTGCAAAGCTGACAGTGTCGGCTTCACCTCCACCGTATTGTTCAGGGAAAGGCAGACCCATAATCCCTAACTCTGCTAATTTAGAAAAAATTTCTTTAGGGAATTCCCCCGTTCGATCACGTTCATCTGCTCCAGGAGCAACTTCTGCATCAGCAAAATCTCGAATTAATTTGCGTATCATCTCTTGTTCTTTCGTTAAATCAAAATTCATTTATCTACAACTC
>NZ_JBALOS010000005.1:12004-14572 GCF_036962765.1 Neobacillus drentensis | reverse complement strand
TAAATATTTCGACTATTTTCGACAAAAAAATATTTTTTACATCAAAATTACTCATAATTAACCTTTTTTTCGTAACAATTATCAAACCTTCACTAAATCTCTATGTACTGACCCCCTTTCAATATTTTTATAACTTTCTTATAATATTAATAATATAACTATTAGGAAATATAATGCTATGTACATTTTCATGAATATTATTATGAAAAATTTGTGTGTTTTACACAAAAAATGCAAAAATAGATTGATAGGTAAATTAATAAATTTCATAGAGTAAGGATGATGAAAGTTGCAAGATACATTAACTCATCGACAACTAAAGTCCTTAATCCAAGTGTCCAACGTTATTAATTCCAAATTAGATATTGATACCATCTTTGATTCTATCATGAATGAAACGATATCTGTCGTTGAAGCTGCTGGAGGAGGCTCTATATGGATTTTTGACAAAAACCAGAATCGACTAATCGCAAAATCCGCTCAAGGATTATTTTATCCACATATTTTCAGGCAAATTGAACTAGTTAGCGGTGAATCCATGACTGGGATTTCTTTTGCTGCAAAAAAATGTCTAATTTTTTGGGATGAGGTAGAAATTAAACAAGCGCTGTCTACATTAACTCCATATAACAGAGATTTATTGGATCGGGCTATTCCGAGTAATTTTCATTTTACATCTGTCATTTCTTCACCTATTTTACAAAAGGGAAAATGTATTGGCGTAATTACATTGGACTCTTTTGAACAATCTTTGCAGTTTAAGCAAGAGGATATTAATCTATTGGAAGCGATTGGCCACCAAGCAGCGATTGCCTTAGAAAAATCCAGTCTTTATTATGAAAAGGAAAAAACAGTTCGGATGCTTTCCCATTCAATAGAAATACATAGGAACCTAGCCAATCTTGTTGTAAATGGAGAAGGAATTCAATCCATTATGAATTTTATACATAAAACAATTGGACAGCATATGTTTCTCTTTAATGAGATCGGAGAACTTAAGGCTTCTGCCTGCCATTCTTCATTTTCTGTTGAGATGACCGAGTATATTACACAATATACCAAACAAATTATCCTAACACTTGAAAATTCACATACCGTTTCCGATATAACATTAAATGATGAAACTTATCAAATAGTTGTATTATCACTTGGGTCTAAACTAAAGTCTCTAGGCGGGCTAATAATCCTTTCTAAACAAAAAATGAGTGAGGTGGATATCGCTGCGCTCGAACATGCTTGTACGATCATATCACTTGAACTGGTAAAAGAACAAGCCGTTTTTGAAACACAGCAGCGTTTAAGAGGGGAATTCGTGACGAAGCTTTTTTCTGGACAGATGGATGAAGCACTCATTCAGAAAGCAAAAAATTTAAATTTTGACCCTAACCGGACCTATGTTGCCATGATTATTAATTTTGAGGATAAATTAAATGAGCAAAAGGTTTTAGGCGAACACGTTTTAAGGAATTTACTCCATATGTCCAATAAGACATTACTTGGGAGGAACTCTCAAGTAATGGCAGTAAGGGTTGAAAATCAAATTGTTGCTCTTCTATCCTTTCATTCAAGAGTTCCTTCATCCAATATTGTTGCAGAAATAAAAGAACTTGGAAAAAATTTACAACAAGAGATTATAAATAAATATAGAGAGATAGACGTATCGATTGGCATTGGAAGAATTAAGCAAGGGCTTACTTTTGTCCATGAGTCATTTGTAGAAGCGAATAAGTGCATTAAGTTTCTCAAAAACTATCTTTTTGATCATAGAGTCCTTAGTTATACAGACCTTGGCGTTCAGAGGTTTATTTTACAAAACTCAAAGGAAGAATTGAACGATTTTATTCAAGAAGTATTAGGTCCCCTTATTCAATATGAACAATCTAGAAAAGGCGAATTGTTAAGCACTCTGATTGTTTATTTAGACCAAAATCAAAACATAAAGAAAACGGCTGATTCTTTACATATTCACACCAATACTTTAAGTTACCGTTTAAAGAGAATTGAGGAAATTCTAGCAACAGACTTGAATGATAGTCAACCATTATTTAATATTCATTTAGCAATCAATATTTATCAATGTATAAAAGCTAAAGACACATTACAGAAAAACAAAAGCTAAAGTTTTACATGAAAGCAAAGTTAGTAGGATGGCTGAAAACAGGTAAAAATCAAAAAGTGCCAGACGCTTAACCAATTATGTATACTACCTTTTTCTTGTTTACTAGACATAAGGGGATCTTCAGCTTCATCATGAAGGACACAAGTCATCGAGGATGAGAGAGATTTGTTCTTCATAGGCGGTATGAAGGACAATAGTCCACGCAGGAACAGCAAATTTGTCTTTCATAAGCGGTATGAAGGACAATAGTCCACGCAGAAACAGCAAATTTGTCTTTCATCAGCGGTATGAAGGACAATAGTCCACGCTGGAACATGTAATTTGTCCTTCATCAGCGGTATGAAAGACAATAGTCCACGCAGGAACAGCAAATTTGTCTTTCATCAGCGGTATGAAGGACAATAGTCCACGCAGGAACATAAAATTTGTATTTCATCAGCGGTATGAAG
>NZ_JBALOS010000005.1:8133-11914 GCF_036962765.1 Neobacillus drentensis | reverse complement strand
CTGGAACATGTAATTTGTCTTTCATCAGCGGTATGAAAGACAAATGTCGACACAGGAACATTAGATTTGTCCTTCATCAGCGGTATGAAGGACAAAATCTGCCGTATGATTCGTCCTTCATTAAGGCCAACCGTATAAGTGGAATACCTTGAAATTTAAGATACTCCGATAAAGAAAAACCTTCAAATTTGTGAAGGCCTTTGACCTTAGATATGACTCCAGCCTTCCCATAAGAGAAATAGGTGCCCTTTTTTACTGAAGATATTTACCCATCTAATTTTTATCATTTTCGTACGCGATAACCACTACTTTTTTATGTGCTTGCTCACTTATTTTTTCTTCTAATGTTTGAATTTCATTTATCAAATTAGGAGAAAGTGAAGCTGCAACATAATGATTGTCCTTATCCATTATCATTACTCCTTTGCGATATTTGTCTTAGGAACACCCTTAATTAAAAGTATTCCTGCATCAGGAGAAAGATTTGGATCCCCTCCAATGGAAATAATAGTACATTCTCCCTGAATATCATTATTATTAAGTTCACTTCAATGTTTTTATTCAATTTCGTATATTTCTTTCTCTTATTTTGAATTCTGAGGCGCTCTTAGATAGACTTGAAAGGATAAAATTTCAGTCTCTTCCAAAAATTTGAAACAAAAGTGATGTGAGCTCGTATATAAAGGAAAGGATGTGGGAGCATTGAACAGATACTCAATTGAAGAATTTATCAAACAAACGGAGCAGGAAGATAAAGGGCAGGGTTTTTTTGAATTAGAAACTCCTCGGCTGTTGGAGGTAAATTTAGACGGTCAAGTTTGGGCCAAAGCAGGGTCAATGGTTGCTTATCATGGGGAAATGAAATTTGTCCGTGAAGGAATATTAGAACACGGTCTAGGAACCGCGTTCAAGAAGGCATTTACAGGAGAAGGCGCCTCGTTAATGAAAGCGAACGGAAAAGGCAAGTTATATCTTGCGGATAGTGGCAAGAAGATCATTATCCTGAATTTACAAAACGAAACCATCTACATTAACGGGAATGATTTACTTGCATTTGAACCAAGTATTAAATGGGACATTAAATTAATGAAGAAAATTGCTGGGATGATGGCAGGTGGGTTATTTAATGTTCGTTGTGAAGGAACCGGAATGATTGCTTTTACTGCGCATTATGAACCACTCACCTTAAAGGTATCGCCGGGCAATCCTGTGATTACGGATCCAAACGCAACAGTAGCCTGGTCTGGCAATCTTCAGCCTATATTTCAAACCGATATCAGTTTGAAAACGTTTCTTGGAAGAGGAAGTGGCGAGTCCATTCAAATGAGGTTCGAAGGTGAAGGCTTTGTCGTGATCCAGCCCTACGAAGAGGTTTACATGAAGGCAAAGCAAAGTTAGTTTGGCTTAATTAAACAGTTCCAGGTACCATCCATATTTGATGGTGTCTGGAACTTTTTTGCTCTATCCTTTCATCTACCTCCTAAATGTATTAAATTCTACTTTTATAGGTTAGGTTTCATTGGATCTCGGTAGTAATTTGATTTGTCCTCGGTGATAATGACCTTCTAGTTCCATTTGGGTCAAAATAGCTCTGTACCAACTGTCATTGAGTTCGGTATGTGAAAGCATTTTCCGCTTCCTTTTCTAAAAATTATCCCCCTAGAAATTTACTGGTACACATAAATTTCCCAGTTACTACACTCTTTGAATTTACCACAGTATTTAAAATACAAAAGAATAAACCATTCTTCCACAATTGAGAGGTTTTATATAATGGTTCCAGTAAATCTTCAGTTTATCGTTGATGGTAACACTCGACTATTTTTTGTTCTTTTTGCCGCCCTACTTTTGATTTATTTTCCTTTTCCCATATTTATACCAACCTTTTTCATTTCTACTAGACATAAAGCCAAAACTATTAATCTCCGTCTTCATCATTAACCCATTCAATCATATAATAGGACTTCACTAAAGCTTCCTGGAACCCCCAGCCAATTAGGTCGACATTGGCTATAACCTTCCGCAATCTAGTAGAAAATGCTTTGTATAACTCTTCATCCCGATCACATTCCATAGCTACGTGGTCAAACATTTTAACCATACTAGAATAAAACCCTTCATTTATGTCACCATATGAATTGGTAAATTTCACACCCAATTCCACATAAAAAAGCATTAGATCGACTGTTCGTTTCTCATCATTCGTTGCCTTTTTAAAAGCTGTTATCTCTTTTTTTGCCTCTGCCAGTCGGAGCTTCCCTAAGCCTCTTTCTGGAAAAAATTCATTCTCAATTTTGTTCCTAGCATGTTGAAAGAGAACTTCAATTACTTCATCCCCTAGAAATTTACTAGATAAATAGTTTTGAACCTCTTTGTTTGCCTTGAACAACTCTATAACCAGCTCAATCAATTCTTTTTGTTCAATGTTTTTAATTGTTTTTTTAAATCGTTAATCTTGATTTACATAATAAACCTCCATTATTTGATTTATTGAATTTCCCATAGAAATTTAAGTCCATTGGTATTATACAAGACTATTTAGAAGGTTTAAAAGAGCATATAAACAATTGCGTTTCTTATTCCCAACCATAAATGAACATGGTAGAATCATATTGTTTGTTAAATTCTATTTTCTACCGGTGGTGTAATGTGAAAGAATCTGTATTAATTCAAGAAAACAAGAGATTCAAGTTGAAATTTGGTTTTCTTAAAAAAGACATGGTCTTTACCGTCTCTCTTATTTTAGCAGCGACAAGCTGTTTGATTCACCCTCCTAAACTGGAGTATATAAATTTTCAAGTCCTGATCAGTTTATTTAGCCTAATGCTTACCATAAAGGCTTTGGAAGAACTTAAATTTCTGGACAAATTCGCTATTACCATCATCAATAAATGTAATAATAGCAGATCCGTTTCAGCTATTCTGATTATGTTATGTTTTTTTAGCTCCATGTTTGTTACAAACGATGTAGCACTTCTTACTTTTGTACCTTTGACCCTGGTTGTCAGTAGAAAGACTAAAATTCCCATGATGGAGACGATTATTCTTCAAACCATTGCTGCCAATATTGGAAGTAGTTTGACCCCAATGGGTAATCCGCAAAATTTGTTCATCTATTCTTATTATGGAATCAAGCCCCTTCCCTTTTTTACAACCGTTTTATTCATGGCTGTTACTGGGATTGGTTCGCTTTATTTTCTAATGAAGAGAATGGATAAAAAAGAACTGAAAGTTGTCCTGACTCAAATGCCGATTAGCGATTGGAAAAAGGCTGCTGTCTGGGGAATGGTATTAGCCATTATTATTGCTTCCATTTTTGGAGTAGTCAGTTACCTGGTTGCCTTCGTGGTTACATTAATGACGGTGATCATTATGAATGTAAAATTATTAATTAAGATTGATTATTTGTTGCTGTTAACTTTTATCTGTTTCTTTATTTTCATCGGAAATATATCCAATTCTAATACATTACAAGCCGTTGCAAGCACAAGCCTCAAGGACCCAATTTCCGTCTATTTCAGTTCGATTTTTTTAAGCCAATTTATCAGTAACGTCCCTGCTTCAATCCTACTGGCAGAATTCACAACGGATTGGAAACCTTTATTATTGGGTGTCAATATTGGAGGGCTAGGAACCATTATTGCATCATTGGCAAGTGTGATTTCTTACAAACTATTTATCCAGGCAAATCCAAAGGAAAGTAAAAAATATTTAATTAAATTCAGCCTTTACAACTTTTCCCTTTTAGCCATATTAACCTTGATTCAGTACATTATCTTAA
>NZ_JBALOS010000005.1:0-8107 GCF_036962765.1 Neobacillus drentensis | reverse complement strand
TTTTAATAATGATTTTTTTCAATAAAAGATTATTTGCAAATGCAGGCACCATCCAAAGAATTGGATGGTGCCTGCAACTTAGGTGAAATTTCCTTTATAAAAAGAGGGAAATTCCCAAGTTTGGAGGCCCCTATAACTCTAACTAATTTCCTCTTGACCGATCAAAGAAAAATATTTTTTCTCCTTTATTTGGTAATAGATTTAACTCCTTTGCCTGATCCGCGTGATTTGTCATAATCTCATTAAAAAGTTCCTTCGCAGATTTATTCTTTGTTTCTATACCCAATTTATCAGCTGCTTGGAAAATTTGTTTTTCTCTGACTTCATTTGCTAATTTGTGAAGATCTTTATTATTAGTAGAAATGCCCAATTCTTTTGCCTCTTTTTTTAACAGTTTGTGTTTGAATTTGTTTTTCACTTACCTCACCAGGTAATTTTTTTTGTCCTTTTTTCGGACATTGTTCAAATGATACGCCATCTTGTCTGTATTGAGCCATATCCGTGGAAATGTCTTTTTAAAGAGTTTGAGATGCCCCATTGTCATGCATATAATTGAGTACATCCATTTTAAACTCAGCAGAGTATTTTGTATAATTTTTTCTCAACAATTCTTCTCCATGTGCCTGAAATATAGCTACCCACTTCTGGATTGTTTGCTGAACAACACCAAGTTGTTTACTAATATCTCTATAAGATAACTTTCCTTTTTCATATTTCATATTCTGTTACTGTCCATAACTTATCTTCAAACATAAATTTTGCCATACAAAAACTGCACCTCCATTTGTTAGATTTCTGTCTAAAAATTTCGGTGCAGTTCATTTCTGGTTGGTGCCTGACACTGCTTTATTTGTTTAATATGTTAATATTGGTGATTCTCAAGCCATTCAACATATTCCGTAATTCCTTGTTTTAGTAGCACCTGCGGTTGATATCCAAGATCCTCTACTGCCCTGGTGATATCAAATTTTGCGTTCTGATCAAGGACATCTATCGTACCGGGACCAATATCTATTACTGCCTCGGGGAACAATTCTTTAATGTTGTCCACCAATTCCGCATAGCTAATTTGGGTCCCTCCTGTTATGTTATAAACCCCATAACGCAGTTTATTTGGTTGTACAGTTAAAGCCTGTATCGAAGCGGCCGCAACATCGGTAACATGAACGTATTGAAATCGATACTCGATCCCCTTCTCTTCCATTGTTGGTACTCCATCAATGGCATTTCGGATTAAAGTCTTCATGTAGCACTGCATAAACTGACCTGGTCCATAAATCCAACCCGGCCGTAGTGAAGGAATCTCCATCCTATATAATTCGCTATAAACCCGAGCTAGCTTTTCTGTAAAAACTTTCGTAGCTCCATACGGTGTAGTAGGATTCAACTGGGCATCTTCATTAATAAACTCTAATTCCTGATTGTTTCCATAAGCGCATTCAGAACTAAAATTTACAACTCGTTTTACCCCGTTCAGTCTAGCCGCCTCAAAGACATTGGTAGTTCCCACCGCATTCGTCATGACGGTTTGATAGGGAATGTCGCGCGAAAAATAGGGATGTGAGATGGCGGCAGTATGAATAATGCCGTGCACCTCATACTTTCGTATTGTCTCAATCAACAATGGTAAATCCATGAGGTCTCCCTGTATATACATGAGCTGCCTATCCTTATTGTTTTCTAATCCACGCCGGTCATAACTGACAACCGTTTCTCCCCGTTCTCGAAGCATGCGGACGAGTGTTGTACCTAAAAATCCCATTCCACCTGATACTAAAATACTCATACTAAACCACCTTTTCACTTTGAGATCGTTTCGAAACAGCTAATAGGCTTAAGAATTCAAAGACAATGGTTGCGGCAGTCAATGCCGTCACTTCAGTTGGATCAAATGCTGGAAGTACTTCTACCAAATCAAACCCAACAAACCGCAGCCCAGCTAACTGGCGAAGCATGTGCTGTGCTTCCGCACTGGTGAAACCAGCGATTTCCGGAGTACCGGTTCCAGGGGCATATACGGGATCGAGAAAGTCAATATCAAACGTAAGAAAAATCTTTTGATTTTCGACCCTTTGTCTAACGCGCTTCATTGTTTCATCCAAGCCGATGACCCGTATTTCATCGGCCGTAATGACCTCAAACCCTAATTCCCGTGCTTCATTGATATCATTTGGATCATAGACGGTTCCGCGCATTCCGATTTGAATGGAACGGGATGGATCAATAACACCCTCTTCTAAAGCCCGGCGAAATGGGGTTCCATGCGTATACTTTTCTCCCCAATACTCATCCCATGTATCCCCATGAGCATCAAAATGTACAAGCGATAACGGACCATGGACACTTGCGAGAGCCCGTAATTCTGGTAAGGAAATGGAATGATCCCCACCAAGAACAATCGGAACTGTACCACCTTTTGCCCACTCCATAACATGTGCTGTAATGTTTTGATGACTTTGCTGCGTATTACCGGGGATAACCATTACATCCCCACCGTCCACACCTGTTATATAGTCAGAAGGACGAATCTGATGGAATACATTGGCAGGGCGCAAAAGAACTGAACTGCGGCGAATAGCCTCTGGACCAAATCTTGCACCAGATCGATAGCTTGCGGATGTATCAAATGGAACACCTAGGATAACAAAGTCTTTTTTTTCTATTTCCTGTTGATAAGGCAATCTCATAAAGCTTCGGATACCTGAAAACCTCGGCATTGTCATTGGGCTAGGCAATTCAAATTTTTCACTCATCGCTTTCCCTCATTTCTAATATGGATACTCTTCAAGTACAATTTCCCCTTTTTTCCAAGCCTCATGAATATCCAGCGGGGTACAGAACCAAACGTCTGGATGGGATTGAATATAAGTAATCAGTTCATCAAGCATTCTTATACGTGAAGCCCTGCCAATAATTTCTGGATGCATCGTAAGGAGAAAATAGCGACCATCTTCATACATGGCACTAAACTCAGCCTTCCATAACCGCAGAACCTTTTCTGGTTCCTCAATTACATAACCAGACTGTGGTACCGCAGAATAAGCAAATTGCTCCCAATCATCGAGCATCCAGGTAACAGGAAGTTCCAAAAGCTTCGATTGGTCCACCGGAACAAGATATGGCACATCATTTCCCATCAAGCTGCTATCAAAGACAAATCCATGTTTAACAAGGAGCTGTTGGGTTTGCCTAGTAACTTCCCATAATGGAGCACGAAACCCCTTCGGAACCTTACCCGTGATACGATACAAAATCTCTTTCGATTTTGCTAAAATAGTATCTTCCTCTTCAAAGGTAAGGGTATCTGTTCGTTCATGGTAATATCCGTGGCAGCCAATTTCGTGGCCTTGTTCATGTATTTGCCTGACCAGATTTTCATCCAATTCTGCTGTATAGCCCGGAATAAAGAATTGGGCTTTTAGATTGTGTTTGGCAAGAAGACGCAAAATTCTATCTGCCCCTACCCTGCGGCCATAAGCCCCTGATGAAAGTAAAGATAAACGTTGATGGTTTTCTTTGTCGAGAATCCAAGCGGATTCCGCATCGACATCAAAACTTAAGGAAACGGCCGCTTTTTTGCCTTTTGGCCACGAGAAATTAGTCATACCTCTATGAAACCCCCTTTAATCCATTTTTCATATTTGCTCACTTTGCGTACGATGGTCGACTGATTGACACCCAGGACTTCCGCAATTCGGTAGGTTGAACCAAATTCTTGATAAGCTCTTCGTAACAGTTCTGCTTCCACATATTCAACCGCCTGTTTTAGAGGAATGACACGATGAACAGTAATGGCAGATTTTGGCGTTTCGGCCTTGATCGTACCAGGAAGGTCCTCAAGACTAATTAATGACCTGCTTGAGGTAAGCACCAGTCGTTCCATTAAATTTTCAATTTCTCTAATGTTACCTGGCCAGTAATAGGCTAAAAACCGCTGCCGAACGAGTGGTTCGACCTGTTTCAACAGCCCATACTTTTGATTAAATTTATTTAAGTAAAGGTCAATTAAGTGCGGAATTTCTTCCGTTCGGTGCCGGAGAGGAGGAATATGTATCGGAATGACATTCAAGCGGAAATACAAATCCTCCCGAAATTTGCCCTCCGACAATAATTTTTTTAAGTCCTTATTTGTGGCAGCAACAATCCTAATATTCGATTTGCGCATCTTATCACTGCCTACACGCCTGAATTGGCGCTCCTGAATAATCTCCAAAAGCTTGACTTGAATCTGCATGGGTAACTCGCCAATCTCATCAAGAAAAAGGGTCCCCTCCTCCGCTATTTCAACTAACCCTTTCTTCCCTTCCTTTCGTGCTCCAGTAAAGGCACCGGATTCATAACCGAACAATTCTGATTCAAACAAGGTTTCTGGAATGACACTGCAATTTACTTGTATAAACGGACCGTTTTTTCTTGGACTCCATTCATGAATCAGCTTCGCAATGTTCGATTTCCCTACACCTGATTCACCTGTGATTAAAATTGTAGAATCCACCGGTGATACTTTACTGACAACTTCAATGACTCCCTGCATAATCGGGGATTCTACTACCATCTGCTCATCCACGTTTTTTGTCAATTCCACTAACTCGGTTCGATAGGTAGAAAGAAGTGACTCCGTATCTTCCAATCTTTTTTCCATTTGTTTGATTTCCGTGAGATCCCTGCAATTAAAGATGATCCTAATCAATTTTCCAGTATCATCCAAAACTGGATTCCCAGTCACGTACAGCGTTCTTCCATCCTTCGTGGTTTGCACAATGGACCTTCGTTGTTTATGTTTGATAATGACTGGAGTTAACGACGGAGAAAAATAACCCGCTCCACTAAGCTCCTGGGCTTTCCTGCCAACCATTTCATTGCTATTAAGTCCATATTGGTTTTCTCCCGCTGGATTGACCCGCAGGACAACACCTTGGCCGTCTGTCACGAAAATTTCATCAAAGGAAGAATTGAAAATAATCTCTAAATCCTCGTTCATTTCTGATAGTTTTCTTACTTCTGTGATGTCTTCCAAGTTGCAAATCCCATAGGATTCAAAGCTTGAGTACGAACATTGATATACTCGCCCTTGAAAGGATATGAAAGGTGGTTCATTTGGGTGGTCAAGTAATAATGAACTAAGCTCAGCGATGGAAAAAGTTAAGCGGGCAAGCTTATTGGTATAGATAACCTCCACTTCCTTATTCCAAACCACAACAGCCATAGGTTGATTTTCTAAAATGGACCAACCTAAGTTTTCGGATAATAGATTACTATTTTGCATGGGCCACCTCCGTCTATACTAGTACTGTTTATATATGATGCAAAACCACACTCCCCAATGTGATTTTGCATTATGACGAATAATAAATGTGGCTCTGGTTAGAGCCACTAAGAGATTATTGATTTGATATGCTATGTAAGCTCCCTTATTTTACATTTTGAGAAAGCTCCAAATTTAGACCATCCCCTTTTCGATTTCGCTTTCCATAAATAACCCAAAAAATACCCGTAATGATGATTCCAGCACCAAGGTACCAAGCATGGTATATATCATCAGGGTTTACAGGGACTGCTCCGGCAGTGTACCCAATGTAACCTAAGACTCCCATGGCGAGTACAGGGAAAATAGAGGCTAACATTGCAACCCCTGTGCTTTTTTGCTTAAACATGGCCCGAATAAATGAAACGAGTATAGAAAGATAGGAAAATACTAAGGTTATAGTTACCATGTCATAGTACCATTGGAGTTGTGCGAGTGGTTTCGCCCAAACAAGAGTGATAGCATAGATACAAATAATCGTGTTAACAAGCCAAGGCACCTTTCGACCATTAATGGTGCTAAACACTTTCGGCAAATGGCCTTCGATACTCATCCGATAAGCCGCACGAGATCCCGAAGTAAGAGAAATCTGTAATCCCGCACATGCAGATGTAATAACAACAAAAATAGCAATCCAGCTAAGTGTGGGGGGCAGGTATACATTCGCTACAGCAGCAATCGGTCCACCATCACCGCTTTCAACGATTGAGGCTAATTTATTAACTGGAACAGCGTACTGCCAGCCGATGGCAGCTAAGCTATAAATAAAGAAGGCTGAAGTAACGACTAAAATGATGGATCGCTGAACGGTCCGAACTGGAACTTTGGCTTCTTCAATAAGATTGATAGATGAGTCGAAATTTGCTAACATCCAAACTCCGAAAAGAACTGCGGGCCCCATAACGGACCAGCCGCCAGCTTCTTTGATGGAATAAAGTGAAGAAAAAGAAAGATTGTCCACTTGTGGGTTAATAATTCCGCAGAGCCCAAGACCCACTACAACGAGAATTTCAAAGATTAAGAAGGTTCCAGCTACCTTCGCAGTTATGTCGATCCCCCGAAGACAAACGATAAGAAATACAATAATCAGCACGGTTCCAATCAGCTTTGCTGCTACTCCCCCTTCAAGTCCAGGAATAAGGGCTTGGATATAATCCGCTCCAATCACCGCTGTCATCGGTGTAACGGTTGCACAACAAATGACATAGGACCAGCCTAATACGGTTGCAGCATGAGGATGAATAAACTTTTCTGAGAAGGTAAAGACACCTGCTGCAGATGGAGCCTGGCGGGTGAGATACACCATACTTAAAGCCAATACAAGCATTGGGAAAAAATAAGCAATGAGAATCGCCAATGGTGAAGCCTTCCCGGAAATCGAATAAAGAATCGACATAGACGAAGCAGCAACCCAGGCAGGAGCATTAAAACCAAGTGCTGCCATCACGACGCCAAAGGTATTGAGCCTACCTTTATTCAGTGTGGTAGGAAGCTCCTGAATGGTTCCCTCCCTGTCATAACCAATAAATTTAGAAAATCCCATGAAACATACCCCTTTCATTTCTATTTTTTTTAAAATTAGAAATTGTACTTCGTCCAATGAAAATACTATTAAATTAGGATTCTAAATTTTACAAAAATCATAGATACTTAGAAGGGATTTTATTTTTTATATGGTAATGTCTTTAAACAAAATCAAGCTAAAGTTATCCATTCATAACTCCTCCTCCATTTACCCCAATGATTTGGCCAGTCATAAAACTGGCTTCCTCTGAAGCAAGAAACAGGATAACATTTGCAATTTCACTAGGATAGGCAAGTCTTTTAAGAGGATACTTAGCTGCCTCTTCTATGGCATAATTCGGTCCTAACCTTTCAACGAGCGGGGTCATTGTTCCACCGGGTGCGACTGAATTCACAAGCACCCCATGAGGTCCCCATTCCCTTGCCAATGCCTTGGTAAATGCAATAATTCCGCCTTTGGCTGCACTATAATGGACTAGGCGCTCACAGCCTAATTGGCCGAGATCAGAGGATATATTGATAATTCTCCCCGATCCTTGATTAAGCATCAGCCTCCCAGCTTCCCGGGAACAATTGAAAGTACCGTAAAGATGGACCTTCATCATGACATCCCATTCCCTATCGCTCATCTCCAACATAGAAACCTCTTGTAAAAATCCGGCGTTGTTGACTAAAATATCAAGGTTTTCTATTTCCGCGAACATTTCCCTAACCTTGTCAGCATCGGAAATATCACCTAGCATCAGTTCAACCTGAACCCCATGGCATAGCAATTCTTCTTTTATCTGCTGAACATATTGCTGAGTGGGCAGATCATTAAGGTAGACCTTAGCACCCGCTCTCGCAAATGCAATGGCCGTTTCCTTTCCAATTCCACTTCCAGCTCCAGTTATAAATACTTTTTTGTTCTCAAACCTTCTCATAGATACAGCCACCTTTCATTAAAGCGCTTCCATAATAATTTTAATGCAAGAAGCATGCCAATCTGTCGCCTGCCGCAAAATCAAGGCAAATGTGCAGTAAAAATCTAAATGTTAATGCAAAATTGCATTACTTTCATACTGGGGGAGAATGCAATAATCTGAAAAATGTGTAAGATTACTTGTCATTCCAATCATTATTTTAGATGATGCATAATTGCATCATTCTTTTCAAAAACGCATTATCTTTATGGTTATTCGCCGGCACTTTTATTTCAATAGCAATAGATAGGAAATTAATATTTTTGTCATTACTTGATTCTTAATAGATTAGAAAAATATGTTATCTATCGAATAT
>NZ_JBALOS010000004.1:18224-20809 GCF_036962765.1 Neobacillus drentensis | reverse complement strand
ATCAAATTAATAAACACTTGCTTTAATTGTTTTTCATCACATTCGAGTGGCGGCAATGGACCTGCCATTATGGTTTCTACAGTAACGCCTTGTCTCTCCGCTTGTTGTTGCGTAATGGAAAGCGTATAGGCAATTACTTCTTCAATACTTGCTTTTTCGAATTTGATAACTCTCGGTTTCCCAATATACATCAGATCATTAACAATCGAATTGATCCTGTCAATTTCCTGAATCATAATGGGATAATAATCATTGGTGTTTGGGTATCGTTCTTGCTGTAATTGTGTAAACCCCCTTAAGGAAGATAAGGGATTACGAATTTCATGACCAATGGCTGCAGCCATTTGACCAATCACTGCAAGCTTTTCTTTGTGCCGTAGTTCTTCGTAGACAGTAGTCAGCGTTTTAATATATGAATGAAAACGGATTAATAAAATATAGGCGATCAAAGACAAGATAATGTATATAACAGTTGGAACTAAAACGTTTAAATCTTGCAATATTACCCCTAATAATATTTCTTTCCCAATCATCCCTAGTGAAACTACCCAGAAATAATTATAATTTTTATTCACGAAAATAGGACAAAAAAGGATAAATAAAACCTCAACAATATTCCCAGAGCCATATGAAGCAGTTGTTCCCAAATATGTCATCAGGCTGTCAATCGTAACAATCACAATGTAGCCTATAATATAGACGTATTTTACTATGTAAGGATTCCCTTTTTTAATAAAATAAATGGCAAGTGGCAGCATACAAAAGATTAGAATATATAACCATACACCCAGACCAACCTCATCTGTATCAAAAATACTTGCTCGCATATTTATATTAGGCCTTATCCAATAATAGAAAATTTCAAAAGAATAATACAATAAATTAAACAACCATAAAAATAGAATGATTGCCTTCCGTTCTTCAAAAATAAGTTTTGGATTCCTGATGCTATCTTGCATGTAGTTTCTCCTTAATCTGATCAACGTGAATTATTTTATGATAAAATCCTGCTCTTATTTTATCATCTTTCCTTCAAGCAAATGACATCATTTTTGAAACCCTAATGAATTTCGACATTTTTCGATAAAATCCACAAAAAAAGAGCTTACCATAGGTAAGCCCAATCAATTCGTTCTTTTTCCTGCTAGCTAGCTTTTTTCACTTGTACGGCATTCTTATTCAAGGTTGAATGTTTACGTCCATATCCGAAATAGACGATTAAACCAATGACAAGCCAAACTCCAAAGCTAATCCATGTTGTTTTTGGTAACTGAAGTGCTAAATATCCACAAAATACAAAGGCTAAGATTGGAATATACGGTACAAACGGAACACGGAATCCAGTTTTAGGTGCTTGCTTATTTTTACGTAGATATAAAATTCCCACCGAAACCGTCATAAAGGCAAATAATGTTCCGATATTTGTTAGTTCTGCAAGTTTGTTTAATGGAATCAATCCTGCAAAAATCGATACTAGTAAACAAGTAATCCATGAATTCACCATTGGTGTCTGCTTCTTCTTATCTACTTTGGAAAATACTTTTGGCAATAGCCCATCACGGCTGATCGCATAGAATAAGCGAGATTGTCCATAAAGCATTACCAATAATACAGTAGTGATACCTGCAATCGCACCAAGGGAGATAAAGCCTGCCACCCAATCTTGATGAATGTAATTAAGAGCAAATGCAACAGGGTTTTTCACACCTAATTCATGATAAGGAACGATACCTGTTAGAATTCCAGAAACAATAATATATAACACGGTACAAACTAGTAAAGATGCAATAATACCAATTGGCATATTCTTTTGCGGATTTTTTACTTCTTCTGCTGCAGTTGAGACAGCGTCAAAACCTATATAAGCAAAGAATACAGTTGCTGCACCAGCTGTTACACCTGAGAAACCAAATGGCATAAATGGTGTCCAGTTGGAAGGCTTTACATACCAAGCACCTACAGCGATAAACAATACAACAACTGCCAACTTAATAATTACCATAATCGTGTTAAAGCGAGCTGATTTTTTAACACCCTGTGTTAATAGAAATGTAATAATTAAAACGATAAGAATTGCCGGTACATCGATAAATGTGCCGTTTGCTGGATTATAAGCACTTGTTAATGCTTTTGGAAAATGAATACCAAAACCTGCAAGAAGTCCTTGTAAATACCCTGACCATCCACTTGCAACAGCAGAAGACGCCAGACCGTATTCTAAAATTAGATCCCATCCCAAAATCCAGGCAATAATCTCGCCAAAGGTAGCATAACTGTACGTATAGGCACTACCCGATACTGGAACAGTGGAAGCAAATTCTGCATAACATAGAGCAGCAAATACGCACGCGAGCCCTGATAAAATAAAAGATAATATAAGTGCAGGTCCTGCATGTTCTGCAGCGGCCACTCCTGTTAATACAAATATTCCTGTCCCTATAATAGCCCCAATTCCAAGCATGGATAAATCAAATGCTCCTAAATCTTTCTTTAAGACTACATCTTTTTGTCCAGCATCTTGTATGAGAGCCTGAATTGACTTTTTTCTAAATAAATTCATTGCTTTTACCTCCATAAAATTATAT
>NZ_JBALOS010000004.1:0-18184 GCF_036962765.1 Neobacillus drentensis | reverse complement strand
AAATTATATCGGAATGTTCTGAAAAAACAGTCGACATAAATTTGTATATCGAAATAATATAATTAATTTATTAAAAAAGCAATATATTTAGAAAAATAAAATTATTTGAAGATAATTCCATGGAAAATATAGTAGTTCTAGCTTACTCTTTTTTCCTTGCTTATAAGTTACTACTATTTAGATATAATTAATTAATTCCGAAAATATAATGATTTCATTGTCTTCTAACTTTCTTAACACACAAAAACCCGCGGACTTCGAAGGAATAGCCTTCCGGAGTCCGCGGGTTCAATTTTGTCTAAGCAATCTTTCTTTCAAGTTTAACGCGTGGTGAATTCCACATGCTAATCCATTTCTTAATAGCTGTGATCATAATAATCATACCCAGTAATAACATAATGATGGATAGTACTCCATTTAAGATACTATAACCTGCAGATGCCGAATTAAGATACACATTTTTCACCATCCAGTAACCTGCATAGTTTACTGTTACAAAGAGATACGCAAGCGGTATCAAGCATGTCAGCATATAACGTCGTTTATCCGCAATACTTAGAATGACTGTTGCACCGACAATTAGTCCGATCGATGCCATTAGCTGATTGGAAACACCAAACAATGCCCAAACGGAACCAATGTCCCCAGAGAATAACAGGTATCCCCACATAAAACACGCTAATGCACTAGCAAATATAGATCCAGGAAGCCAATCTGTCTTCTTTAACGGCTTATAGAATTCACCGAAAAAGTCTTGGATTAAATAACGAGCCACACGTGTTCCGGAGTCGATGGCTGTTAAGATAAATACCGCTTCAAACATAATTACAAACTGGAAGAAGTATGATGATAATTTTGCAAACCATGGAATCGATGTGAAGACATAGGTCATACCAACCGCTAATGTCACCGCCCCGCCGGTTCTTCCTTCAAGATCAATACCGATTTCAGCAGCAAGTTTCGGTAACTCCTGGACCTGCATGCCAAGTGTTTTAAAGACTTCAGGTGTAGAGTTAATCGCAAAGTAGTCTGCCGGCTGAAGAGCTGTTGCGGCGATTAATGCCATGATCCCAACTACACACTCTACAAGCATCGCGCCGAAACCAACAACCTTAATATCTGACCAGCGATCAAGCATTTTCGGTGTCGTACCTGAACCAACAAAAGCATGGAAACCTGAAATCGCACCACAAGCTATTGTGATCGAGATGAACGGCCACACAGGTCCGCCTAAAACTGGGCCTCCGCCTGCTGTGAATTTTGTGAAAGCAGGCATTTCAATCGCAGGATTAATAATGAATACTCCGATGATCAGTGCGATAAATACACCAATCTTCATAAAACTACTTAAGTAATCACGCGGTGCTAATAAAAGCCATACTGGCAACGCCGCTGCAAAGAATGCATAAATCGGTAGAATAACCGCTAATGTTTTTGTATCCAATGTCAGCCAATCACCTAGTACTGTATTTTGAATAGATGGTCCAACAAACACTCCGACCATTACGAGAATAAATCCAACTGTGGATGTTAATTTCAAGTTACCGGTTTTCTTATAAGCGATCCCTACCAACATCGCAATAGGAATCGTAATACCTACTGAGAAGGTTCCCCATGGATTGTGTTCAAGTGCATGAAGAACAACCATGGAAAGACCAGCCATTGTAATGGTAATAATGAACAACATTGCAAGACCGGTACAAAAACCCGCAACGGGTCCTAGTTCATCTTTCGCCACTTCTGATAAGGACTTACCTTTTTTGCGCATCGAGGCAAATAGGACAACCGCATCATGGACGGCTCCACCAATAACTGCCCCAATTAAAAGCCATAATAGACCAGGCAAGTATCCAAATTGTGCTGCAAGGATTGGACCTACTAGCGGTCCTGCTGCAGCAATCGCTGCAAAGTGGTGGCCAAATGTTACCCATTTATTAGTTGGAACATAGTCTTTTCCATCGTTTAATTCATGTGCAGGTGTCGGCTTTGAATCATCTAATTTTAGAACCTTTGCTGCCATGAATGTTCCGTATAAACGATAAGCAATCATTAAAATACAGATTGAGCCAATTACAACTGAAACCGCATTCATTTCATTTCAACCTCCTACATTGCTTTTTTCACTTGCCTCTATCATACAAAAAAGAAAACGCCAACATTATGTTTTCAGGCTAAAATGCACAGATTAGAGGATGAAAAACAAGAATAATAGATTGAAATGCAAAAAACAGCTTCTTAAAAACCAAGAAGCTGCTTTAGATCTTTTGTATAAGTTCTACTTACCGGAACCTTTTCTCCATCCTTCATAATTACGTTGTAGGTTGAATTAAACCAAGGCACGATCTCAACAATAGCATCGATATTAACTAAATACGCACGATGGACACGAATAATCGACGAATACTGCAGTTTCCTCTCAAAGGTGACAAGTGAATCACTAACAGCGTATCTGGCAGTCTCTGTTGCAATAACGGTTTTTCCCTCATTGGTACCGATATAGAGAATGTCGCCTATGTTCACGATAATAATTTTTTCATCAATCGTTATCGCGAGCTTTTCTGACCTTTCGTTAACAACATTATGTTTCTGCGTTGAAAAAGGAATCGCTTGTTTTTTATTTTCTATTAGTTTAGAAAGCTTTTCGATCGTCTGTAAGACTCTTTTTTCGTCAAAAGGTTTCAAGATATAATCTACGGCATTTAATTCGAACGCTTTAAGAGCAAATTCATCAAACGCAGTTGCAAACACAATCAATGGAGGGTGATCAAGATTATTAACAAAAGCAGCAATTTCGATTCCACTTTCATCAGCGAGCTGGATATCTAGGAAGATTACATCAGGATCAAGATCGCTTATTTTTTCTAATGCGTTTTCTACGCAATCTGATTCCCCCACGATTTCAATCTGTTTGCTTCGTTTTAGTAGATATGCCAGCTCATCTCTGGCTAACGGTTCATCATCCACAATAAAGGCCTTCAACAACATCCTCACCCCACTTTTTGTTGTGTTAACGGTAGTGTAATCGATACTTTCGTCCCTTTATCCATGCTGCTTTCGATTTGAAAAGAAGCATTATGACCATAAATTTCTTCAATTCGCTTTTTGATATTCCAAAGTGCCGTTCCTGTGCCCCCAGATGAATCCACTGTTTGATTACCAAGTGTTCCAAGCAGTTCTGCTGAGATTCCCTTTCCATCATCCTCAGTTAGAAGGACCATATTCTCCCCTTTCTGAAAAGCACGGACTTTTACAGTCCCAAATTTCGCTTTGGGAAAAGCATAACGAATCGCATTTTCAACCAGCGGTTGCAATGTAAATGGCGGAACTAATACCAGCTCTAAAGCTGGTTCTATATCCAATTCAACATGATAGCGGTCTGGGAAACGTGCTTGCTCAATCGTCAGGTAAGCCTCAACATGTTCGAGTTCTTTTTCCAGCGGTATGAGCATTTGCCTTGCTCCCTGCAGGTTACTTCGGAAGAAGGTACTAAGCTTGATTAAGAGACTCCTAGCTTTATCGGCGTCTGTTCGAATCAGGCTTGAAATGGTATTAATGGCATTGAATAAGAAATGGGGATGAACTTGTGCTTGCAAAGCCTTAATCTCCGCATCTTTTAATAATCTTCTTTGGATTTCCAGTTCAGCCATTTCTAATTGGACCGAAAATAAGTTGCTCAGTCCTTCTGCCAGCTCTTGTTCAACCCGGTCTAGTTTACTAGAATCAGTGAAATACAGCTTTAGAGTCCCTACTGTTTTAGTATGGACCTTTAGTGGCAAGACGATCGCTGCCTGTAAAGGGCAACTCGGATCAAAGCATTGAATTTCGTGAGCAGTCATTGCAATCGTGATTTTCCCTTGATCGAGAACCGTTTTCGTTAATTCGGTTGCCATGTTGCCTGATGGTATATGATGGTCTGAGCCTTTACCAACATGGGCAAGAACATGGGTCTGATCTGTAATCGAAATCGCATCGGCATTGGTCCAATTAAGAATAATTTCCGCTGCTTTTGTACATGAATCTACATTTAAACCCTGTCGGAAGAAGGGGAGTGTTTGATTGGCAATATATAATGCTTTATGTGTTTGTAGTGCTCTCATTCTCTCTTGCTCTTGTAGAATCTCTTGTATAATTAATACAAAAAGAAGGGTCCCAAGGCCATTTATCGCAATCATCGGAAGGGCAATGATTTCAACTAGATTTACAGCCTCGCTATATGGTCGGGCTTGTAAAAGAATAATCCCCATTTGGGCACATTCCATTAAAATCCCCATGACAACTGCCTTCCAAGGGGAAATTCCCTCTTTAATTTTAAAGCGCTTGCTTAAAAAACCAGTGACAACCCCAGCCATAATCGTGGAAAGGGCACAAGACTCAGCTGTAAATCCTCCTAAGGTTAAACGGTGGATGCCCGCAATTAAACCGACTCCAATTCCAACAATAGGTCCGCCAAGTAAACCACCAATTGTTACTCCCATAATCCTAGTATTAGCAATGGCACTTTCACTGTCCATATTTGTCAGCCAGTCCTGGGAGGTAATCGTCCCATGTCCAATCTCTACACCCGTGTAGTTACTGATGACCCCGAAGGCACCAAAAATAGCAATCATCGCAACTTTAGCTGTATTCCCGTGCTCATTATGAATAACCTGACGGAATGATTTCATCCTCGAGAGAAGAAACGCTACTATGATAAGAATACCGACACGTTCAAGCATGAGAGGCAATAATTCGAGCATGGAATCTCACCTTTCTTCTTTACTTTTCCCTCCTACTATATCAAAAAAATAAGCCAACCGTCCTTCTAGATCGGTTAGCCCATTTCATTAAAAATTTACTAATGCTGGTTTTATGCTGCCAGGAAGGATCATCCTCACCTCAGTCCCAACCCCCGGCTGACTCTTGTAGGAAAGTTTTCCGTTCATGGTTTCGATAATTCTTAAAGAAATGGACGTCCCAAGCCCAGTACCTTTATCTTTCGTCGTATAAAATAAAGTTCCAATCCGTGATAATTGCTCAGATGTCATCCCTTTTCCAGTATCAACAATTTGGATGGACGTTTGATTATGGTCTGACTTGTTATGTATGGTTACTTTTCCACCTTCAGGGGTAGCTTCAATTGCATTTTTAATAAGATTAACCAATGCTTGTTTTAATTGGTTGCGATCGGTGACGAGGACGAATCCAGTTGAGTCCAATTCGCTTTCAATTTCTACCCCTTGCTTAGCAGCCAGAGGATCCAAAAGCATGACCACTTCTGTTAATACTTCTTTCAACGGAAATTCTTCTATTTTTTCAAATTTAGGCTTTGCAAAATTTAAATAGTCATTAATAATGGATTCTGCCCGACCTAATTCGCTTAAGACGAGGGATAAATAGTCGTAATTTTTCCCTTTTTCTTCTTGTTGCATTAATTGGAGGAATCCCTTTACCACTGTTAATGGATTGCGAACCTCATGGGCAATGGATGCAGCAAGTTCCCCGAGGGTATTCATCTTTTCGCTTCGTTGAATCTCTTTCTTCATTCGAATTCGTTCAATAATTCCCTCGGCCAGCTTTGCTTCTAAGGCAATGGCCATGGTTTGGATGAGAGCAACAAGCAGGAGATCAGGAATATTAAAATCGAGTTTAAAGAAATTTCCCTCTAAATATCGGAAGGTGGTTAATGAAAAATAGCAAAGAAGTAACGACCAAATCCCAATTAACGTTGTGAGCAGGACTCTCTTTCCCGGCTTAAACGTCCAAATCTTTTTCATGAATAAAAATGGGAGAAGCGCCGTGAAAAACGTATTGATTATGCCAAAAACCACCGTGTCCCCACCCATTATGAGACGTGCTCCAAGAATGGTCGTTAAAACCATCCCGCCCGAAACTGGACCGGCATATAAAAAGGCAAGGATCAGTGGAACATAACGGAGGTCCCAATGAAACCCATAGTTCGAATATGAAAAAATCATACACGCTAGTGAAGCTATACTTTGTAGAATGCCGCATAGTAATGGAGAATTAACTTTATGTTTGCCTTCAATCATTATGCTATAAAGAAGGATAGGTGCTAAAGTAATTAATACATTCAAAAGAAGTTTTTCAGCCAACATCGTTATTCCCCCAGAACAATACATCTATATTCCTAAAAATACGACAAAAAACGCCATTTCCCTTTAAAACTCGAAAATTTTTTTAAAAATCCCTGCTATACAATGTACAATAGCAGGGATTTTTACCTATTTTAACTATCGAGTTTTTCCCGTAAAACTCCCGTAATAAATATAACAGTTTCGGTCTTCGTCTATTTCCCTGGAATCAAGAGTGAATTCTAGCCATTTCCCCTCACGTTGAATGTAAATAATATCGGAGTGTAAAATAGGAAGTACTTCTTCATGATTCCAAACTTCTTTTTGTTCGACTAAAACAGATCCGTTACTTTGAAGTTCTCTCACCTCAAAACCAATATGTGAATAGTTTATCTCTGTTACTTCCGTGTAGGAATTTTCCTTTTTTACATAGAGGACCGTTGTACCATCAGGATCGATAGCTGTAGCCGTTACCAGATACGTTTCGCCATCTTTCACAAAGTATTCACACGACATCCTGGCTACGGTCTCACTAACCGTTAAGTTTTGATAATTCCAAAAGGCAGGGAACTTTTGATATTCGTCATCCATTCGATATTCCAACCTCAAGTTTCATCCCTCTTTCTTTTTCTTTTGGGGTGTGTTAAAGGTTATTTTTGATATTTAGCAATGTTGATTGGAGCGGAAAGCAAAGCGCCTGCGCAAATCAACATGCAAGTTTAACACAGCCTTTCTTTTCATTTTACCATTGTTTTCCTAGGCTTTACTTTTATAATTAAATTATCAAGGCTCTTTTCGTAAACTTTGTTGCTTTTGGATCTTAATAAGGATCATGTACTAAGTTTCTAGGCAATTTTCGCAAANNGCCACGAAGCATCTAGTTATACGGGTTAATGAACTTATACGAAAAACAACATTCTTTGCGAAAATAGCCATTATCAAATAAAAAGGAGCGTGAAACTTTGAAGAAAACCCAATGGTTAGTGACTGGTGTGATTACTTCCCTTCTTGCCGGCACCCTTTCTGGCTGTTCAAACGATCGTCCGCCAAAACCAGACGACAGCAACTGCCGAGACTGGGACTGGGACGATGATCAAGGGGTTTGGCAATGTGATGATACCCACTCGTCTCATTATGGTCATTATTTTTATGGGGGAAGTTATTATCGGAATAAATCATCACTCTTGAAATCTTCGGCTTTTAAGTCATACAAATCCTCATCGAGTTTTAAAAGTGGATTCGGCAGTGGCTCTAAAGGTGGATTTGGAGGTTAAATATGTCGCAATATGCATCCAAGCGAAAAAAGTTTTATTCCCAATTTCCAAGTTTTTGGGCTGATTTATACGAAAGTGAGTACAGCCTTTATCACGTTTATTCTATTTCTGAACAAACCTCCAAGCTTTTACATGAAGCAACAGAACGAATGGGCACTGTCTTCTTTAAAACAGCCAGTCTACTACGGAGTCTTACAGATGAGCAATTGTTTGAATTGGGGTATCCACCGGAAACTTTCCCATTTTTAAGGTTAAAAACTCTTTATCCTGAAACTATTATCGGTCGGTTTGATTTTGTGTTGACCAAAGATGGCTTCAAATTGCTGGAATTCAACAGTGATACACCTACTTTTATTGTAGAATGTTTCCAGATAAACGGGCAGGTTTGCAAGGAGTTTGGTTACTTGAATCCAAATGAAGGAGGGGAACGCCTGCTTGCTTCCGGCATTACACGTGCTGTTATCGAAGCGTCGAAAGGCAAACAAGAGCCTAATATTGTGTTTACAGCCCACTCCAACCATAGTGAGGACTGGAATACCATCCAATATTTAAGCAAACTATGTCAGGTTACCAATCGGATTGTGCCTTTGTCAGCGCTGCGATTAATAGACGGTATACTTGTCGATGATGAAGGTTTTCCAATTGATGTATTATACCGCCAAACCTATCCACTGGAACACCTGGTTTGTGATCGGGATCCACAAACAGGAGAAACCGTCGGAATAGATTTATTACAGCTTGTAAAGGCAGGCAAACTGTCTATATTAAATCCTGTCTCTGCCTTTTTGCTGCAGCCAAAATCCATCCAATGCTTAATATGGGGGTTAGCAGAACAGGGTGTCTATTTTACAAATGAAGAGCAGGCATGGATTAAAGAATATATGCTTCCCACATACCTTGAAGCAGAGGAATTTTCAGGGCAGTGCCCCTATGTTCAAAAACCATCTTTCGGACGAGAAGGAGACACGGTGACGATTTGGGATCAAGACGCCCAGGTTACTGAACAAAATTCCTTTCAAACCTATAAAGAAGAAGTATCGGTCTTTCAACAGCATGTCCCTCTCCCTACGGTTTCATTGGAAACAGAAAAGGGGATCGAGGAGCTCTCATTCGTATTCGGATCTTTTCTTATTGCTGGTAAAGCGAGTTGTATCGGTATTCGCGCAGGCGGAAAAATTACCGGAAACGAGTCTTACTTTTTACCAGTAGGTATTCAAAAACTAGGGGGAATGTAAATGACGAATTTCTTATTATATTTAGTTGTGTCACTTGGTCTTCTATTTGTTGGACTGGTTCTTATGGAAGTAACCACAAAGGTCAAGGAGTTTTCCTTAATGGCAAAAGGAAATAAGGCCGCGAGTTATGTCCTAGGCGGCAGACTACTTGGACTGGCGATTGTCTTGTATTCTACCGCTGCTAATTCTATTTCTCTTATGGATATGGCCATTTGGGGATCAATCGGAATTGTAGCCCAGATTGTGGTGTTTTATCTGGCTGAGTGGCTGACACCTCGATTTAACGTCAGTCAAAGTATTGAGGAGGATAACCAGGCAGTCGGTCTTTTCCTCATGCTGCTATCCGTTTCCATCGGCATTGTCATTGCGGGCTGCTTGACCTATTAAAGAAACGCATCTCAAAGGATGCGTTTTTTTATAAGGTTTGATATGTATGCTTGTCACAGATTACCAATAAACGGGCCTCTTTCGGAATGGGTTTATTCCATTTTTTCAATATATTTAGGTCACTCCTGTCGGCAATGAGTTGGGCTCCATTTAGCTTGAGATACTCGTAAGCATCACCGTATGTCTTCCAGTCGGACCTTACTTCAACTTCCCATAAATCACTTCCCTCGTCTCCATCCTTACGGCTTAATAATTGCGTAAACAAATGGCTGGCGCCGTTTGTCTGGGCAGATTTTGCCATCAAGTTGGATACTGATTCATGGGAAAGGATAAATTCATCAATTTTGACATGTTTGAAATTGCCGACATGCTTTTCATTTAAAATCTCTGCAATAGTGTAAATATTTTTTTCCGTTCCTTCATCATAGCGCTCGATGGAGGACGCTGTTAACAGTGTTTTTCCATCTGCTAAATCGGAGTTGTCAATCCCATCTGGCGCAAACAGTAAAACGGCTTTTGATCTCTCAATTTTTGCTTTTTTCAAAGTTTCTTCATCGGTCGGACTCCCCTGGATATATAAAAATCGTTCATGTTCATAAGGTGAAGTCGTTAATTCGTCAATTAAGACGACTTCTGCTTTTTCGTCCCCAATAAACAGCTCTTTGATTGTGTTTTTACTTTTGGCAGTCCAGCCGATCACGACATAATGATTTTCTCCTTTAAACGTCATTCTACCTTCCTCCTTCATCCGTTTGTATCGTGACACGGCATCGACAATCATCCCAATTACCGTCCCAAAAAGTCCAATTCCTGCTGTATAGACGATAACCATCGCCCAAATTCTTCCTAATTGTGTCGCAGGGTATACATCCCCGTAGCCGACTGTGGTCATCGTTGTGAGAATCCACCAAACAGCATGGAAAGTAGTTTCAAATGTCTTCGGTTCTAGCATTTTCATAACTTCGGCATTTATAAAAATATACACGGCCGTGAATAGCAGCACCGTCCGATACCGATACTTCGCCGCTGTTAGAAACAACCTTCGAAAAAGCAGCATTGATATTACCTCCTTTCATGCACAGCTTTGTCCTGATAAAAAGGATTACTCTTCACTGATATCCAATCATTAGTTGTTTCGAGCTGACCAAAATTAATTCTGTCAAACCAAGTCCATCGTAATTTGTATAAACAAATCCCTCCATTCTTTCACTCCCGTTCTAATGGTTTATAGAAATATATTTCTGCTATATCTTTGCTTATTCCTTTAAAAGAAAATAGTTTTATTATATATATTGACAATTTTAGTTAAGTCCTGTAATATAAGTATTTGTGCTTCACATTTATGTAACTTGTAATTCATTAGATAACGCAAAGTAGAACTTTTTTCTGGCATTCTGCTTATGTTTTAAAATAAAAACTTATTCACACTGGATCGGCTTCGGAGCCGTTAGGATGTAAGAGAGGTAGGGCTTACGTCGTTTAGGTATAAAACCTTCAGGTGGAAGAATAACCGCGGCAAACTTGTTTTTATAACAATGATTATTATATAAGTTTTTACTTGCGATAGCTGACAAGATACACAGCAACCAATCACAAGTTACGATAAGAATTCTTTAAAGAATTAAGCAAAGAAGGCAGAGGGATCTTTTATTCCTCTGCCTTCGCCCATTTTAGAACCTATGATAAAAGGCCTGATTCCAGATCAGGCCTTTTTGTTCTGTTCTTATTTTTTGATAACAATCGCTTGTTTACCCATTTGCTCCCATGCCTTAATAAAACTTGCACGGTTTAATTTCTGATTTTTTTCCCCATAAGGATTATTAATATAGATATACTTTTCATCGTACCCTGTAATGACAACACTATGTTCACTAAAGGTAATATCGATTTTCCCCTGCGGTGTATTCCACGTTTGAAAAACAGAGACAGGTGCAAAGCTTGATGTCGTAATAATCCAAACAGGCAGCCCTTGGCCTACTTCTTCTAATATTTCATCAAACGAATGATTGGTTAAATTAACAGCTCGATCACCAACGTATTTTTGCGCAACCTCAAAAACGGGACCATTATAAACTCCTAGCCCTGGTCCGTGTTCCATATCACCGACAAATCCGGCATTGGGATTACCTTTTTTCCCATCACTATAGGATAACGGAACGGTTTTTACCTTTTTTGCTAGCTCATTCTTTGTCACCTTTACACCGTGATAATTAAGGATCATCGCTAGGCTTGTTATTTCACAGCCGTTATAAAGAATTGGTGCGTCCATTTGATTGATTAACGGCACATCTAGCTTTATGCTTTCAGGTAATTTCGGAGCCACTTTTGAAAAAAGTGCTAATGTCCGGGTTTTTAATGAAGCAGCTTCAGTGACTTGAGCGGTTGCCAGACGGTTCAACCTTACCTCAAAAATCGTTTTAGCACTAATACCTATTATGAAGACAACGATAATAGCAATGAATATTTTTTTCATAAATAATTGTACCATTCCTCGTGTTAGACTTTGCTAATAATTCTAGTAATATACCACTATCTTACCTTACTAAAATAGTTCAATGCAATAAAGGAAGACATTTTCCAATTCATGATACCCTTTAAATCTTAATTTATTCTTAATAAAAGGCTCTGTTAAACTTGCCTGTTGATTGAAACGAAAGAAGCTTCGCTTTCCGCGGACGATCCGGGGAGTCTTCGCGACTGGAACGTAGATCAACAGGGTGTCAAAATCAACAATAGGCTTTAACATAGCCTAATAAAAATCCCCTTTAGATTTTACTAAAAGGGAATGTGATTAGGTTCGCAACCTATGTTGTATAATTTTTTTAGTTATCTGGTTGATTACTTCAGAGAAAACTAACCCGAAGGCGATCGACCCTGCGAGCATGAACACTTTTGCCGCCAAGGTAATCGCTGAATAATAATCGTTCTCAACAAAATTCCGCATCGCATCATAGGCCAGACCTCCTGGTACGAGCGGAATAATTCCGGCTACACTAAAAATGATGACTGGCGTTTTATAAAACTTTGCTAATTCCTGACTAAGGACAGCTATAAAAATAGTGGCAGCCAATGTTGCTAAGATGGCGTTATTTGAGTAGGCTTCAAGCTGAAAATAAATTAACCAGCCGCCCATTCCAATCAGTCCGCACTTTACTAAGGATTCTTTCGGTGCATTAAAAAGAATTCCAAAGGCGCCTGTTGCAATAAAACTTGTTAGTGCCTGTGCAAGAATAGCCATGGTAAATACACCTCACCTTCACAAAAAAGATAATACGACGGCAATCCCTGCTCCAATCGCGAACGCGGTCAGAAATGCCTCAGCACCCTTAGATAACCCCGAAACTAGATGACCCGCCATTAAATCTCTGATTGCATTGGTCACTAATAGACCTGGAACTAACGACATCACGGAGCCAATGATGATTTTATCTAATTGATGCCCGACTCCTATTTGGACAAACAAAAAAGAAAGTAATCCAATTACAAAAGATGCTAAAAACTCAGAGAAGAACTTGATGGGGACAAAGCGATGAAAATAGACAAAGCTAAGATAACCCATTCCTCCGGAAATCATCGCTGGTAAAAAATCATTCCAACCGCCCTCAAACATGATCATAAAACAACCGCTTGCTAATGAGGCCGCGGCCACTTGAATCCTAAATGGAAATGTTACATTTCGGGCATCAATTTCCTTTAGATGCTCCAAGGCTTCTTTCAGATTAATTTCACCACTGCTAATTCTTCTTGAAATACTATTTACCATAGAGACTTTTTTCAAGTCTGTTGAACGCTCTGAGATACGAATAAGCTTGGTCTTCGTTGGTTCTGTCCCTTCCGCAGAAAATATGATTCCAGTAGGGGTTACATAACTATGCGTTTTTTCTATCCCAAAGGCAGCGGCCATCCGCATCATTGTATCCTCTACACGATAGGTTTCACCCCCGCATTGGAGCATGATTTTCCCTGCCAGCAAACAGACCTCCATAATTTCATATGTTTGTTCTACTTGATTCTCCATTCATTTCACCACACACAATTCTACATTTGTTACTTAGTTTAAATGAAAATAAGTGTTTAATCAAAGTTAACTGCGCCAGTCAATTTTGCAATGAAGAAGTAAATAATACAATATTTGATAAATGTGATAAATGTTATCACATATCTCTATACACTTAGCGTTTATTCATTATATAATATTATATAATGACTTATTGTTCTGAAAGGAATTTTACCCATGAAATTAAATAACTCCATTTCAACACCCTTATATGACCAGTTAAAACAAATTTTGAAGGAAGCCATTGATCAAGGGGTATATACATCAGGCGAAAGACTGCCCAATGAGTCCGAATTATGTGATTTATATGGTGTCAGCAGAATAACCGTTAGAAGAGCGATTCAGGAATTAGCTGATGAGGGTTTTTTAGAGCGAAAGCAAGGCAAGGGAACTTTTGTAACAAGAATCAAAATCGCACGTGAATTGGTTTCTATTGATGGATTCACAGATTTCAGTAAGCAAATAGGAAAAAATCCATCCAAGCGAATTCTTGCCTGTGAAGAAATGAAAGCTACTCCAGAAATTGCTGAGGCTCTGAAAATCGCCATTGATTCCCCCGTCTTAAAGTTGGTCCGAATCATGTCGATTGATCAACAGCCATTTGTACTAGATATAGCCCATTACTCCTTAGAACGCTTTCCCAATTTAATGACACACTTCACCGAACATGAATCAACATATGAAGTTTTGAAAAATATATACCAAATCAATATAAAATCTGGTTCCAGCAAAAAAATGATTACAGTCCTACCTGCTTCCGTATTTGAGGCAGAATATTTGGATTGTGAAATCGGGGAAACATTATTCAATATTGATAAGACTGTTTTCGATGAAACAGGAGTCCCGATTCATATTTCAAATTTTAAGACCCAAACAAAATTAATAGCACTCACAATAACTACCTAAAATTAAAAGGAATGATGAGGCTTCAACTAAAGCCCCATCATTCCTTTTTCAGTTTAAAAAGTTAACTGTTTTCCATGCCCGAATGCTCCATTCACTTCACAAGTTCTTGCAGCAATTTGTGCACCAGCTTTCAATGATTCTTCAATGGAACCCCCATTAAAGTGCTTGGTTAAAAAACCAGCGATGAAAGAGTCCCCCGCACCTAGTGTATCAATTACATTTGCTTCTTCAATTCCCTGTTTGTATTGTTTGTTATTATGCGACATAACTACGCCCATTGAACCTTTAGTGATCACGATAAACGGGGTTCCCAGGCCATGTATTTTAAGAAATAGCTCTTCTAGTTCAACTTCTGTAAATTCACTTCCTGAAATAAAAGCAAATTGGATATGAGGACAAACCTTTTCTAAAAGTTCACCTGAAAAATGGTTAGAGAAATCATAAGAAACGGGCACGAATTGCTTAAGCTTTGGTAATTCTTCATCTAAATGACTATAAATACTTGTATGTATCACATCATACGCTTTAATATATTCGTAGTCATCCACTGCTAGATTAAGCTTTAGTTTAGCTTGAACTCCACCTTTGTTTGATTTAACAAAGACTCGGTCTCCGTCCACATTTAGGTCAACATAAGCCTTACCACTTTCGCCAACCACTCTTCTAACATGACTAGTATCTACTAAGTTCTTGCTTAAAGAATCTAGAATATGGTCCCCTTCAACATCCGTTCCAACAATCCCTAAATAGGCAGCGGACTCTGCTCCACTTTGTTTGGCTAAAACGGCAACATTTAAAGCATTCCCACCAGGAAACATTTCGTTACGATCCTGGTAAATGTCAACAACACTATCGCCTATTCCAATAATTCTCATAAACTCCCACTCCTTCTTATCCTTTAACACTACCTGATGATAAACCTCGAATAAAATACTTTTGCATGAACATAAATAAGAGAATAATTGGCAAGGCGGAAATCATTAAGCCTGCCATGAGAACACCCCAATTGGTTTGAAGAGCATCCCGAAATTGCATTAAGCCTGCAGGAATTGTTTTCAGCGCATCAGAATCCACAAAGATTAAAGCAAACATAAACTCATTCCAGGTGTAATAAGCAGTAAGCACAACCGCCGTAAGTAGAATTGGCTTATTTAGCGGAACAAAGATTTTTGTAAAAATGGTCCACGTATTACAGCCATCCAAAAAGGCAGATTCCTCTAATTCCTTTGGTACCTCTAGAAAAGCAGCTCTGATCAGGAGGATTGTGATTGGAATTCGGTAGGCTACATATGGAAAAATCATCGCAAAATACGTATCATGAATTCCTAATAATTGAATGAGCTTATATAGCGGTACAAGGCTAACTTGTGGGGAGAGCATCATACCTCCCATACAGAAAACTAACAGTATGTTCTTCCCTTTAAATTCAAACCTAGATAAACTGTAGGCTCCAAGTGCACTTATTAATACTGTTATGAAGCAAGTAGTAGCTGTAACAATTAAGCTATTAACAAAATATCCAGAAATCCCAGTGTTCCAAGCTTCTGTATAATTGGTAAATAACCATTCCTTTGGTAATGTCCAGCTGCTGGAGAAGATCTCTGGTGTGGACTTAAATGAGTTAATGACCATCCAAAAAAGCGGATAAGCAATAACCACAAAATAGAGGATTAGGATTGTAAAGATTGGCAGCCCTTTAACAACAGTCTTTTGCTTCCTATATTTCGATGTAATTGGAATCGAATGATGGTAGTCCATTACTTTGCTTGTCTCCACTCTAAACATCCTTTCCTGTTTTAAATACTTTCAATTGGACCAAGGAAACAATTAAGGTAATAATTAAAATCACCGTAGCCACAGCAGAGGCATATCCCATTTGGTCTTTCCCAAAAGCTGAATGGTAGAGTAGTGTTCCTAAAACTTCACTGGCATTACCAGGTCCACCGCCCGTCAAAATATACGGTTCATTAAAGACGGTAAAAGCACCGGTTAAGGTAATTAGTGTCGTCACGAAAAACATCTCTTTAACTTGTGGAACGGTAATTGAAAAGAATTTACGTATTTTCCCCGCCCCATCAATTTCAGCAGCCTCGTACAATTCTTGGGGGATATTTTGAATCGCAACAATAAATAACATCATAATGTAACCAATACTTTGCCACTGAGAGACAGCAATAACAGCGAAAATAGCTGTTTCAGATTCCCCCAGCCAAGCCCTGGTTAAATTTTCAAGCCCTAACATTTTTAATAGCCCATTTAAAATTCCGATATCCGGGTTATAAACAAACGTAAATAGTAAAGCGATAACTGTCATCGAGATAACAACTGGAAGGAAAAACACGGTTCTGAACAATCCACTAACAAGTCGGATCAGTTTATCTTCAAGGATAGCCGCTAATATCAGTCCGCCAAAAACCTGAAAAACAATCGAGATCACCGCATACCAGAGATTATTTTTTAAAGCTATATAAAAAACTTCATCTTTAAAAAGATTCAAGAAATTTTCGAAGCCAACAAATGTTTTTTCTACTGAAAAGGCAGAAAAGTCATAGAAACTATAAAAAAAGTTTTCAACAATTGGATAGTAAACAAAAAGGGCCAAAAAGATTAGGCAAGGTGCAATATATAGGTATGGTAACCACTTGTTTGTATTTTGCATAAAAACTCCCCTTTTTTAAAAGGCGTAACTTTGGAAAAAAGGTGGTCAACTTGTAACCACCTTTCTAGTTTCCTATTTTTTGGCAGACGCCTTTACTTCTTTTGCTGCTGCTCTGACATCTTCCATTACATCTTCCGGACTTTTCTTACCGTCCAACATAAGCTGTGTTCCATTTAAATATGCATCGACAATTTTAATATCTACGGCAGTATCAAACCATAGGTAGGTCTGCTCCGCATTAACAATTAAATTGATCGCATCCTGTTGAAGCTTCGATGCATTCGCTTCTGTTGTTGTCCCTTTAACGGCACTGTATTCACTTACTTCTGTTAATTGTTCTGTTCCTTTTTCCTTTGAAGTTAAGAATTTAACAAATTCCATTGCTTCTTTTGGATGTTTCGTTTTAGAAGAAATCATGATTCCTTCAGGTGCTGCCGTGATGGAGTTAGCATTCCCCTCGCCGCCTTCCACCCCTGGTACATTAAAGACACCTAAATCTTCTTTTAACGATGGTTCAATCAGCCCAATTTCCGCAAGCTGGAAGAAACCAATTGCTGCTTTACCACTGTTAAACAACTCACGTGAATATTCATGATCCACAGAGTTTACGCCTTTATTAAAGTAAGGCTTAAGCTCCATGAATTTTTCTAAAGCCTTAACGTAACCTGGGTGTGAGTAGTCACCGTCAGGATTATTAGGATCATAATCTTTATTCAGAACATCCTGTGGAACCATCAATTGATTCAGTGTTCCAATATAATGGGAGATGGTCCATGGTGCTTTACTGCCAAAAGTGATTGGAGTAAGTCCAGCTTCCTTTACCTTTTTAGAGATCGCAATTAGTTCGGACCAAGTTTTCGGAACTTCGAGATATAAATCTCTGAAAATTTTCTTATTATAGAAGAATGCCTTACCGTCAGTGGACCATGGAATCCCGTATATTTTACTATCTAATGTGAAGGCGTTAAATTGGGATGCAATGATTTGATCCGACCACGCTTTATCTTCATTAACATAATTAGTTAAATCTAGTGATTGTCCCTGACGTGCGAAGTTATAAGCAAATTCTCCGCTCCAAGAAAAGAATACATCTGGAGGGGTGCTTGATCCTAAGACAACGCGAATTTTTTCTTTATAAGAGTCGTTTAGGACGGCCTCTGTTTTAATTTTGATATTTGGATGAGCTTTTTCAAACTCTTTTACTGCCTTTTCAAAGTATTGCTTTTTAGGTTGATTTGGCCAGCGATGGAAGAATTTGAGTTCAACGACATCTTTTCCGTTCGTTGAACTTGAACTCTTTGAACATCCAGCAAACAAGGATAGAAAAAGGATAGAAATAATACTTAAAATCAATAACTTCTTCATTAAGCTTCCCCTCCAGAAAGGAATCCGTTTCTATGATTAAAGCAGTCTATTTATTATTTCATCTTGGTTTAGTACTCAACTTTCCACATATATCTTCTTTTTGATAGCGGATGATTTCGTGCTTCTGCCAGCTGATCCGCATATTTTCTTAATACGTAATTTAAGACTAGTGGAGCGATGTATCCTTGTACTTCTTCCGCTACCCCAGTGAAATCAAAGTCTTTTGCATC